>CAZGSG010000273.1:0-7791 GCA_964528095.1 uncultured Terrimonas sp. | reverse complement strand
ATCGATAGTACGGGTAAGACCAGGATACCTATGATTTATGAAAACGCCGGCGATTTTAATAGTGGATGGGCTGTTGTGCAAAAAAAATCTGCGGGCGCAGGCATGAATTCGATGGCCTATATCAATACAAGTGGTAAAGAAATGCCGGGAATAAAAGCTGATTTTTTGAATGCAAGCGATTTTACCGAAGGCATTGCCTACTTCCGTGCTTATGATGAAGCAGGCAAAAAGACTGACCAGTCAGTCTGTTATATTAACAATACCGGTAAGATCATCTACCGCTCGGAGGGACAGGACTATTTTAAACATGGCCGGTTTTCGAATGGTATGGCAGCCGTATCAAATAAAGAGGGCCTGTTTGGTTTTATCAATAATAAAGGTGAACTGGTTATTCCCTGCCAGTATACTATACCGGCAAAGGTAAAAGATGAGGATGATGAAGATGATTATAGCAGCGGCAATGGAGGACCACATGTTCTCTACCTGGAGTTTAAAAAAACCGGGCAGGTGGAGGTGGAAAAAGATGGAAAGAAATTCTGGATTGATAAAACAGGGAAGAGGATTTAAAAATTAAAAATGCAAAATTCAAAAATAGGTCTCTTGCGTTGCTGCGTGTGATAGAATCTGGGTTTGCATTTTGAATTTCACAATAAAAATGAATTAATATGAAAAAGATGATCGTTATTCCCCTGGCGCTTTTTTGTTGTCTCGCGTACGCGCAGCCACAGCGTATTTTTATGACAGATCTTTCCGTACTTGAATTTTCGCATTCAAAGGAGTTGAAAGGAAGGTTCATATCCGAAGATGAAGGCGGCACCGCTTATTATGTATGTAATAAACCATTGCTGGGTTTTACTACCATGCTTATGCAGAAAAACGGTATGGGTAAGCCCCTGATCCGTGCGATGGCCAATGACCAGGCGCCGCTTCCGCCGATGCTGGAGAAAATACTTGACCAGTATACCAGGTCAGCGGAAATACTGGGGATCACAAAAAAGGATTCGGAGACAGATGCCGGGTTGAAAGAGTATATGAAAAAACTACCAAAGATCAGGAGGATCATCGCCTTTACAAAACAAGGAGAAAGTCGTGCCGTGGTATTTTATCAAAACCTGGATTGGGAATATTTTATCGACATTACTTTAAACGATTAATGTTCATTCACTAAATAATATAGTATGCTCCTTAAAACTATAATTGCTGCCGGGTTGTTTTTATGTGTTGCCAGTAACCTCTCAGCGCAGCAGGATCCTGCCATTTTTCAAAACGAAGCAGGTAAATATGGATTAAAAAATGCTGCCGGGAAAATAATCCTTGCAGCGGAGTATGATCGTATCACTTCATTTCGGGAGGGGAAGGCCGCTATCAAAAAAGAGTATAAATGGGGATATGCAGACAGGTCCGGTAATGTGGTCATCAGTTGCTGGTATGATGATACGGGTGGCTTCTTCGAGGGGCTGGCATCTGTGTCATCCAAAGGCAAATGGGGATTTATTGATGAAACCGGTAAACAGGTTATTCCATTTGATTATGATAATGTACGCTGGTTTTCCAAAGGAAAAGCAGCCGTAAGCCAGGGTGTGAAATGGAGCGGGGAATGGTGGTGGTATATCGACAAATCAAATAAATCCGTAGCGACGGAATATTATTATTCAGTATCTGATGAGTTTCACGATGATATGGCCGTGGTTTCATTAAAAAACCGGTTTGGATATATTGATATCACCGGTAAACAAATCCTTGCGCCACTCAATTACGCGGCAAAGGATTTTTCAGAAGGAATGGGCGCGGTAAGTGTATCCGGTAAATGGGGGTTTATTGATAAGACCGGTAATTTTGTTATCCCTGCTACGCTCTCTGATGCGCTTTCTTTCAAGGATGGTTTGGCGGCGGTGAACTTTGGTATTTATGAGTGGAACTATATCAGGAAAGATGGATCGAAGATCAATAGCGATGTATATTATGCCATCAGGGATTTTTCGGATGGCCTTGCTGCAGTGAACCGCTATAGTCGCTGGGGTTTTATCAACAAAGCGGGACGCAAAGTCGTAACAGAAAAATATATGGAAGCGCTTTCCTTCTCCGAGGGCCTTGCTGCTGTAAAAGAGATCAGCAAATGGAGCTATATCGACACGATGGGAGTAGCGATCGCCAACCCGCAGCCCTATGAAGAAGCGCATAGTTTTTCTGAAGGTCTTGCCGCGGTCAAATTAAATGGCAAATGGGGCTTTATCGATAAGACAGGAATGATGATCATTCCCGCTGAATACATCTCAGTAGAAGATTTTTACCAGGGAAAAGCCTGGGTGAGAAGCGGCGGTAAAGCGAACTTTATAGATAAAAAGAATTTGCCTCTTCCCTGAGAAGAGGCAAATTTTAATAAGAAAAAAATTCTCTTTCTATCGTTTATAATAGATAATTACATCCACTTCCCGCACTGCTTTTTCCACCATCAACCCTAATGCTTCTATCGATTTTTTTATATTTTCTGTATTTCTTAATTCAACCGTTGTTTTTATATCATAAAAACCAGGTAATCCGTTTTCGTCTACCACCGGAAAGCCCAGTTCGTTTGTCAGGTAGTCGCCAGCGAAATTTGCCAGGGATACTTTTGTTCCATCATATCCCCTGCCGCTAAAACTATAGGATGATTTTTCGGATACAGATGGTTTCAAGGAGGCCATTGTAGAAGGTATTCTCTTTAACACATATACCTCGATGTTTCGTTTTTCCAATCTTACTTTTACCGGTGTATAATCATTGAGGTATTGCTGCATGAAAAAATAGAGACTGTCTTTTTGCGCAGGGCTTACCAGCAGGTCAAGGCAATAAAGCGCATCGGTGTTCTTCATATCGTGACTGTGTACTTCCTTTTCGCTGACAGAACTATCATAGAATTCCTGTTTCTGGTAAGATTTGATACCATACGCGGCACGGTATAATGAACCGATGGATACATTGAACCAACTGGCTCTTCTACCCCTGTAAGGATCATCCAGGTACCGCTTGCTCATACTGAACTGTCCTTTTTTATAACCCCGGATAGTAAAGCTATGTTCCATCAGCGAATCAACGCCAAAGGGATCTTCGCCTGTCCGGATCGCTGCCTGTTTAGTGCCTACACTCTGTTTGACGGAGTCACCTCTTAACAGTTTATCGATCATTTGCTGATTGATAGAATCTGTTCTCACCAGGGCCACGATTTTTTTATCCGAATTGATGATCGCGCTCTGCCCGACGAAAGCAAGATCGAACATATTGTAAAGCGTGTAACTGGTATCGGTGGCCAGCCAGATAGAAGAGGGCTTTTTTTGCAGGTATTTTCCTTTTCTTTCCTCGGAATCATCGGAGATAGCAATCACCTGTATTTTACCGGCATTCGTTTTCTGCAGTTTGGCCAGCGAATCCATTTCAGGAATACAGGGGCTGCACCAGGTACCCCAGAAATTAAGGATCAGCAATTTTTTATCAACCGCCTTGTTCAGGTAAAATTCTTTTACCGGCGCATTGCTGATATTGCGGATAACAATATCCGGAAAACGACTACCAAGTGTCAATACGGGTTCCTGGGCTTTAGATTGCAGGAATAGTAGGACGAGCACGAAACAAAGACTTTTTTTCATATTTTATAAATTAAAAATTCAAAATGCAAAATTCAAAAACAGACCCTGGGTAAGGGGTGAACGCCGAACTTCCTGAACTAATGAACTACTTGATCTATCGCTTCAAATAATTTGCCGCGGAGAAGCCACCTGTTTATAGCTGGTCACAACATATGACCTGTTACACAGGGGGAGCTTTCTGTAAAAATGAAGGAGGCTCCTCCGGAGCCCGATAGCACCAGGGTATCTTTTCTATAAACAGGCGGCTTCTCCGAAGCCCAATAATACAATCAAGCATATTCTCTTTGTTAATTGAAACAAATAATACCATTTCAATTAACAGAACGATGAACCCTGAATTTTTTAACTACTGAACTATCCGATCTACTACAAATCACTTCCGTTAATTGCTCCGGAAGAGCATCCTGTTTATAGCAGGCAACAATCGATGGCCCGTGGCTCCAGAGGAGCCTCCTGTTAAACGTTAAAGACTCCTGGGGAGTCCGATAGCATCAGGGTATCTTTTTTATAAACAGGCGGCTTCTCCGAAGCCTAATAATACAATCCAGCATATTCTCTTTGTTAATTGAAACAAATAATACCATTTCAATTAACAGAACGATGAACCCCGAACCTCCGGAACTACTTGATCTATATTGAATCGAAAATGTAAAACCTTAGTACTTTCCCTTACCACAGGGTCAATTTTTGAATTTTACATTTTTAATTTTGAATTCAAATCTCCACACTTTTCCACTCTCAGAATGTTATCCCCGGGTTAGCGAATGTTATCGTTTGTTAAGGAGCGGGGGCGATGCGACTTAGTTTTTACATTTGCAACATGACAAAAAATATCCGGTTACTGTTGGTAGCGTGTTTGGTCGCTATCGCGGGCGTTATCGTGCTGCAGTTTTACTGGATAAGGAATTATTACCATGTCTCGCTGTTTAATTTTGAACGGGAAGTGAACCTGGCATTTGAAGATGCGGTGAAAAAAGAATTTGAACTGCGTTGTGATACGATTGAACAACTGTTGGTTGAACAGTTAATGGACACATCGGTTTTTGATATACGAAGTAAGTCGGCCAGGTCAGGGAAAAATTTCGCTCATGATATCAGTAATGCGAAAGACAGAACTGATTTTGTATCTTTTAGTCATAACGAATTGCCGGATTCATTGAAGATGAACGATACTGCATATAAAAAAAGAATTGCTGTTCATTATGCGCATAGCTTGCGTACGGAAGACCTGGATAATCATGTAGTGTATTATCGCACGCAAAACCTGGGAAAATTCCTGACGAGCAAGATCAGGCAGTACGGGTTTGATACCAATCGTCTTCGCCCCGTGTTTGAACTGTATCTTGAAAAAAGAAATATCCATACGCCGTTTTATTTTTATACCAGTAAGGCCGATAGTTCGCTTAACTACCTGCAACCAGCGGGTTCATTGGGTAAATCGGGACTGGTGATCACTAAATCTTTTTCTACCTACAAATGGTGGACCTATGACGAAAGACATATCAGGGCCGTATTCCACAATCCTATCGGGTATGTACTGGCACAAATGAAATGGATAGTAGGAGGTTCATTACTACTGGTAGTATTGGTAGCACTATGTATCGGGTTGCTTATAAAAGCCTTATTCAGGGAAAAAAGACTGGCGCTGATTAAAAATGATTTTATCAATAATATTACGCATGAATTAAAAACACCGATCGCCACGGTATCGGCAGCGGTAGAATCGCTGCAGGAGATGGACCTTAGCCATGAAAAAGAAAAGACGGGCCGTTACCTGGGTCATGCGCGGAATGAACTGCTGCGACTCACCAGGCTGGTAGATAATATCCTGAACATTTCTTTATATGAAAAAAACAGCCTGTCTTTACATCCTGAACCAATAACAATAGATAAAGATATCCGGGTGATAATGGAAGGACTGGTATTAACCGCTGATCAACCTGTACATTATGACTATGCTAATAACTCGGGAGTGGAAACGATTGTGGCCGACAAGTTGCTTTTTCACCAGGCATTGGTGAATGTGCTGGACAATGCCATAAAGTATTCGGTGAATGAAGCGCGGATAACGATCCATTGTTATAAGAAAGATACTTATTGTTGCATACAATGTACAGACCAGGGTGAAGGAATAGCGGCATCTTCATTGCCATTCGTATTTGAAAAGTTTTACAGGGAACCGAAACCTCATCATTCCGTAAAAGGCCACGGCCTGGGATTGAACTATGTACAGGAGATCATGAAAGCGCATAATGGGAAAATAGTATTGAGCAGCAGCAAGGGCAAAGGAACTACTGTAATTTTATCATGGCCATTATGAGTCTTGGAAAAGTTTTATTTATAGAAGATGAAGCTGCCCTGGCGGAAATTGTACGGGAAAATCTCGAGGCAAAAGGTTTTGAGGTCAATCATGCCCTTACCCTTTCCAAAGCCAGCTTATTTTATCGCCAGCATCCGCCGGATATCATTATAGCCGATGTAATGCTGCCCGATGGTAATGGATTTGACTGGGTAACCGGAATCAGGAAAACAGATAATTATACACCGGTATTATTTCTGACTTCCCGTTCTCAAACAGAAGATGTGATCAAAGGATTTGAACTGGGCGGAAATGATTACCTCAGGAAACCATTCAGTATTGCCGAACTGATCGTAAGAATAAAATCACTTTTAAGAAAAGAGCAACAACCATTAGAAACGGCACAGGCCATTCATACCTGGGAAATGGGCCATTTCACTTTTCACTACCCGGCAGGCAAACTCCTGTCACTGAACAAAAACATACAGCTAACATCCCGCGAAGCCGATCTCCTGCACCTGTTATTAGTAAACCGCAACCAGACCATCAGCAGGAATGCCGTATTACAAAAGCTATGGGGCAATACCGACTATTTCTCTGGTAGAAGTCTCGATGTATTTATATCCAAGATGAGAAGATACCTGAGTTCAGATGCGTCAATAAAAATTATTAACGCGAGGGGGTTGGGGTATAAGCTGGTATTTTAATTCAAAATTCAAAATTAAAAATTCAAAAATGGTGTCTGGGAATGGGCTTACATTTTGGGTATGATCAGTGTTGCTTGGTATACAGGCTGATTTGCGCTGTTGTTTTGAATTTATGCAAAGGCAAAGTTCCCATGACTGGGGTGGTAAACTGCAGGGATAGTTGTTTACTGGCGGCAGGCTGACGGGCCATTAAGAAGGCAGGAGCGAGAGCATTATTATTTTGTTTTCATGTATAAACATTATAACTTTACATGTATATACATTAAGTTACAAAAAATATTGAACAATGATTGCCCCAAAAAAGAACGCATGCAAGACGTTTGCATATAAACTTTTTATCCTGAGCCTGGTTTGTTCCCTGCTTCAACAGCAGGCCCTGGCCCAACAAGGAAATAACCTGACATATGATGTGGTGGTTTATGGAGGAACAGCATCGGGGGTCATTGCTGCTGTTAGCGCGGCAAGAGATGGTAGTACCGTCGCGCTGATCGAACCCAAAAAACATATTGGAGGAATGGTATCAGGAGGCCTGTCGCATACCGATGTTGGCAGAAAGGAAGTGATAGGAGGTTATGCGTATGAGTTTTTCAGACGTGCCGGTAGTTATTATAATCTTCGGCCTTATGGACATACTGTTGCCTGGTATGTGGAACCGCATGTCGCGGAAGACATTTTCCAGGACATGCTAAAGCAAGCTAAGGTCAAAGTATTCACTGAGCATCGGCTCAAAGAAAAGGGCGGGATTGTTAAAAAAGGAACGGTTATCAATACTATTAATATGGAAAATGGTGTTTCCTTTAACGCTAAAATATTTATCGATGCCAGCTATGAAGGAGACCTGATGGCTTTTTCAGGTGTTTCTTATTTTGTGGGCAGGGAAGCCCAATCTACCTACAACGAGCCTGCGGCTGGGGTGCGACCTGGTACAGGAAGTCAAAGCGCATACGGTAAGAATGGAAAACTGCTACCAAAGGTTTCGCCTACTCCTCCCGGTCCTGTTGGTTCTGCTGACCGGAAAACCCAGGCGTATAATTTCCGGGTTTCACTGACCAAACAAAAAAATAACAGAGTTCCTTTTTTCAGGCCTGCCGGGTATGATAGTCTTCGCTATGAAGAATTGTACAACTCGGTAACGAAGGCGATTGAAAAAGACGGCGCTGTA
>CAZGSG010000272.1:0-7792 GCA_964528095.1 uncultured Terrimonas sp. | reverse complement strand
TTTCTTCAACAATATTTTTTCACCGTCTTTAAATGATCCCAATATATCCGAGCCTGCATATAGCAGCGAGTCCTTATATACAAGAGCGGAATCGTAACCCAGTTCTCCTTTTTCGATTTTGTCCATTATGCCTAGAAGAATCGAAACTTTTACAATACTTGCGGTGGGGAAAATCGTGTCGGCATTCATCGTTACCGTTTTCCCTGTCCGGAGATTTTTTACATAAATCCCAATATCTCCGTTGAACCCGGCCGTTGCTTCAAGAAGTTTGGATGTTAATTTTTTATCTGTTTTTTGTGTAGCAGCTATTAATGCCGGCAACCAAAGCAATAAGAGCAGAATGATTTTTCTCATTTTCAGCAAATTATTTCGAGCTACAGGAGGCTCCGCTCTATTTTGTTTTTGAATAATCTATTACTAATTGACAAAAAGCTTTGATCCCCGTTTTCATACTACTATTATCTACAAAAAAATCTGCAGTATGATGTGGGGGTGCTTTTTTAGGATCATTGCCTTTGGGCATACCTCCAAGATAAAAGAAAAAGGAAGGGGCTTTCGTACCATAATAGGAAAAGTCTTCTGCGCCCGTTACCCACTCTCTTTCTGATACATTATCGGCACCAAGTGCGGTATTTAATGAAGGAAGCATTTTTTTTACTAATGCAGGGTCATTATAAGTAACCAGTGTTTTTGTATCGATTACAACTTCTGCTACTGCGCCGGAAGCTTCCGCTATTGAGTTAATGACATGCCTGAATTTTCTATGTACAGACTGTTGCATAGCACTATCCAAAGTCCTGATCGTTCCAAGCATAATACATTCTTCTGAAATAATATTATTGCGAACGCCTCCCTGTATTTTGCCAACAGTAATAACAACAGGAGCTTTGGTCAGTTCTGATTCACGGCTCACGATTGTTTGCAGCCCATTTATTATTTGTGCCGATGCAGAAATTGGATCTATTCCAAGCCATGGTTGAGATCCATGACTTGGTTTACCTTTTACTTTAATGGTAAAAAAATCCGCCGCCGCCATAAAAGCGCCTGGCTTATATTCTATTCTGCCCGCTTCGATATTTGCTTCAATATGTAATCCAAATACTACATCCACTTTCGGGTTTTCCATAACGCCTTCTTTAACCATCAATGCCGCACCGCCTTCCTCTCCTTCCGGAGCTCCCTCTTCCGCAGGTTGAAAAATAAATTTTATGGTGCCGCTCAGTTCGTTTTTTACCCCTGCCAGCACTTCTGCCACGCTCATCAACATCGCCACATGGGTATCATGTCCACAGGCGTGCATGACGCCAACTTCCTGACCGTTATAAATTGTTTTGTCTTTGGAGGCAAAAGGAATGTTTACTCTTTCTGTTACAGGCAGTGCATCCATATCAGCCCGCAATGCGATACAGGGGCCAGGTTTGCCTCCTTTCAATATACCCACGACTCCGGTTTTTGCAACGCCCTCTTTTACCTCGATGCCAAGCTTTCTTAAATGATCGGCAACCAGCTTTGCGGTATTAAACTCTCGATTACCTAACTCAGGATGAAGGTGTAACTGTTGCCTCCACTCAATACATTTTGGTTCTATCTTATTGATTGCAACAGCGATTTTTTCCTGTAATTGTGCATTTGAGAGGAAAGAAGATACAAGGGCCACTACGAAAAGAAGCGATTTGTGCATGGGATTTTTTTTATGAATTTACCATTAAAATGTTTTTTATCCTTTAACTTGTAATAAGAAGAACATTTAAATACTGCTATTCATGACCTTTTATATCCACGCGTAGATGTCGCTCCGCCATATATCATTTTTGAGGGCTGTATTATTGCAAAGTGTGACCGCTTTTGGAGGACCGCAGGCACATATAGGCATGATGATAAAAACATTTGTACGTCAGCGGCGGGAGCTTACAGAGGAAGAGCTAATGGAATACAATGCTTTTTGCCAGCTTTTGCCAGGAGCATCCTCTACTCAAACGATCACCCTTATAGGATATAAAAGAGGGGGGGTGCCGCTGGCGGTGCTTACGCTTATTGTTTGGATACTACCGGCGTGCTTTGTAATGGGTGCCCTGTCTTTTTTACTACACTATATTGATAGAAAGGCGCTAAATACCGATATTTTTAAATTCATTCCACCAATGGCCGCCGGGTTCCTGGTATATGCCTGTTATACGGCTTTCCCGCATGCTGTCAGGAATACGATCACCTGGGTCATCATGTTCATCAGTTCGGCAGTTACATTTTTCTTTTTTCGATCGCCAGTCATTTTCCCTTTATTGATAGTTATAGGAGGAGTAGCGACCAATCTTAGTCTGAAGCGTATACCACAGGTAGAAAAAAAACCTTCAAAAATAAGATGGTGGAATTTCTGGATGTTTGGCATTTTGTTTATTGCAGCCGGTATTTTGAGCGAAAGAGCGAGGATTGGAAATTGGGAGGGCCGGAAACCGATCAACCTGTTTGAGAATACTTACCGGATGGGCAGTCTTGTATTTGGCGGGGGGCAGGTACTTATGCCAATGATGTACGAGCAATTTAGCGTAAGGCCGGAGGCGATAAAACGGAAGGATGAAAATGTAGTACAGATCGACGCGGAGGACATGTATACAGGGATGGGTATCGTAAGAGCGGTTCCTGGTCCTGTTTTTTCTATTGCGGCTTTTACTGGCGGAATGGCTTTAAAAGATATGGGAGCAGAGATGCAGGTGCTAGGTTGTATAATTGGTAGTATTGCCATTTTTTTACCCAGTGCGCTGCTTGTGTTATTCTTTTTTCCTATCTGGAATAACCTGAAAAAATATGCGGCTGTTTATCGTTCATTGGAAGGGATCAATGCTGCAGTTGTGGGTATCATGATTGGTTCTACTTTATTTATCATGAAAGATATCTCATTGATTGTTCCCAAAGCAATCAGCCTATTAAATGTGGGGGTAATAACGGGAACCTATTTTCTTCTCTGTTATACAAAAATACCAGCTCCGCTTATTGTGGCCGGCTGTTTATTACTGGGGTATTTTATCTAAGCTCATTTTTTATAATAGTTCGCTCGTTCGATCTCTTCTATAACATTTTCGGGCGTCATATAGCGGATGGATTTTCCTTCCCTTATAAATTGCCGGATTTGTGTGGCTGAAATTTCCAGCAAGGGCGCATCTACAATTGTTACTCTCGCTTTAAGTGTATTGTCTATTTCAAAACCTGGCCGCCTGTATATATAGATATCATAGTTCTTTACAATCATTTCATAGTTTTTCCATTTAGAGAGATTTTGAAAACTATCACTTCCCATAATAATTGAAAACTCGTGTTCAGGATATTTTTCTTCCAAATGGGCAAGCGTCATGCTCGTATAAGATGGTTTAGGCAAGCCAAATTCTATATCGGAAACCTTAACCCTGTTATCATCTTCAGTGGCAAGCTTCAGCAGATAGAGCCGATTGTATTCATTCAGCAATGACGCATTTGCCTTGAAGGGATTTTGGGGCGAGACAATAAACCAGAGTTTTTCAATGGCTGTTACGTTTAAAATATGATTCGCGATGATTAGATGACCGGCATGCACCGGGTTAAAAGATCCGAAGTATAGCCCTATTTTCATTTAAAGTATTGATAATCAATTAATTATGTCGACGAGGATATGTTCTGCTTCATCCAGGCGGAGGCTCAGATTGTATCCCGCAACAAAAACGGATACAGGGTCACCCAGCGGAGCGATCTGTTCAACCGATATTTCTTCACCTGGCAGACAGCCCATTTCCATTAGTTTTAAGTGAATCTCCTGGCTGCTAAAATTCCTGATGATCGCTTTTTGTCCCGGCTTGAGTTGAGAGAGTTTTTTATTCATGACTATGCAAAACTAACCTTGTAATCTGTGCTTTGTTTACGAATTTTGAAAATATGGCTTCTTCATTACAATCGAACATTCATTTCTTTTATGAAATGCCTGTGGCACTTAGAAATAGAACTAAACTGAAAGATTTTATCAGGGAAATATTTAAAAAGGAAAAAAGAAACCTTGAAAGCCTCAATTATATCTTTTGCTCAGATAAACGCCTTTTAGAGATTAACAGGCAGTATCTCAAGCATGATTATTATACTGATATCATCACATTCGAGCTCTCAACACCTGGAAGCCCGATTAGCAGTGAGATTTATATTAGTGTTGAACGAGTTAAAGACAATGCATTAAAAGCAGGAACAAGTTTCACCAATGAACTTCACCGGGTAATTTTTCATGGAGTGCTTCATCTCTGCAATTATAAAGACAAGACAAAAGCAGAGAAAGAGATGATGAGAGCAATGGAAAATAAGACCTTGGACAGGTATTTTAAACAGCTGGAGACTATTAATGGTAAGAGATAGAACAGCGATTCCACGAAATCGTCATTTTTTCACGTGGAACATTAATTAAATGGCCAGAGAGAACGAATTTACCAGTCTTACAAGATAGTTTCTACAATAATAGATGGCCAATAGGCTGTTATGATTCTACCGACTTCCTCTTTTATTTTAATCTGTAAAGTCTATTTCTTCTATAAGAATGGGCTCTTAATAACCTCACCGAATCAATGAATAAGGAGCTTCTTGTTGATTCCATAAGTCATCCTCCAAGCAGAGTGTGCCACGTGGAACATTAATACTTAGCATTACTGTTCAAAATTCACATCCCCTTTCTTTACATTAACTTTGCGGGCTTATGTTTCCTGAATACGATATAATAGTAGTAGGTGCGGGGCATGCTGGCTGTGAAGCCGCTGCCGCTGCGGCAAATCTTGGTTCAAAAGTGCTACTGATCACCATGAACATGCAAACCATTGCCCAAATGAGTTGCAATCCCGCCATGGGAGGTATCGCAAAAGGGCAGATTGTGCGGGAAATAGATGCCATGGGCGGATACTCAGGAATTGTCACAGATCTTTCAATGATCCAGTTTCGCATGCTGAACCGTTCAAAAGGTCCGGCCATGTGGAGCCCCCGTGCGCAAAACGACAGGATGCTGTTTGCCACCAAATGGAGAGAGATGCTGGAACAAACTCCAAACCTTGATTTTTACCAGGATATGGTAAAGGGTTTACTCATAAAGAATAATAAGGTCTCCGGGGTTATAACGGGGCTTGGACATGAAATAAAGGCTAAAGCTGTTGTTCTAACGAATGGCACTTTCCTAAATGGTATCGTACACATAGGTGAGAAAAACTTCGGCGGTGGACGCATGGCGGAAAAAGCGGCAACGGGTATTACAGAACAACTTGTTTCACTCGGATTCGAAAGCGATCGGCTAAAAACAGGAACCCCACCCCGGATTGACGGAAGAAGTCTTGATTATAGCAAAATGGAAGAACAGCCTGGTGATACAGATATTGTTGGCTTTTCTTTTCTCGATATAGAACGTCCTCTTATCCAGCGCAGCTGCTGGATCACCTATACCAACCAGGCAGTTCACGATATACTAAAAACCGGCTTTAGCAGGAGCCCGATGTTTGCAGGACGTATAGATGGAGTAGGACCCAGGTACTGCCCAAGTATTGAAGATAAAATCAATCGCTTCGCAGAAAGGGATCGTCACCAGATCTTTGTAGAGCCAGAGGGTTGGAACACTGTAGAAATATATGTAAACGGCTTTTCGACCTCCCTGCCAGAAGATGTACAATACGAAGCACTTCGTAATATAGTTGGTTTCGAATCCGCCAAGATGTTCCGTCCCGGTTATGCCATTGAATATGACTATTTTCCACCTACACAGCTTCGATACACATTAGAAACAAAATTAATAGATGGTCTTTTCTTTGCCGGTCAGATCAATGGGACCACCGGCTACGAAGAAGCAGCTTGCCAGGGCCTGATGGCTGGAATAAATGCTCATCAGAAAACCAGGGAGCTTGACCCGGTAATATTAAAAAGAAGCGAAGCCTATATTGGAGTGTTGATTGATGACCTGATCAGCAAGGGAACGGATGAGCCTTACCGGATGTTTACTTCCCGGGCCGAATTCAGAACATTGCTAAGACAGGATAATGCGGACCTTCGTTTGACCGAATTAAGTTACCGCCTCGGTCTTGCTTCACAGGAACGGATGGACAAAGTGACTGAAAAGAAAAAAAATGTTCAGTCCATCAAGACGATTTTGAAAGACCATGTGATCGAGCCGGAACAAATCAACTCTTATTTCCAGGAAATTCACTCAGCGCCAATTACCGAAAAACAAAAAGCACAAAAAATTCTTCTTCGCCCCGATGTAGAGCTGAATGAAATGATAAAAGCGCTTCCGGCTCTTTCAGAAAAGCTCGCAGGCTTTCCGCAGCAATCAATCGAACAGGCTTCCATCCAGGTTAAGTATGATGTGTACATAGAAAAAGAAAAAGATCTTGTACAACGAATGAGCCAACTCGAAGAACTGCAAATACCAGACAGTTTTGATTATAAAAAAATTGTTGCGCTTGGCAATGAAGCTCGTGAAAAACTTTCACGTATCAGGCCGGGCACGCTGGGACAGGCAAGCAGGATCTCGGGCATCAATCCAAGCGATGTTCAAATACTGATGGTTTATATGGGAAGGTAATATTCTCTCTATCCAATGAATGAATAAATACATCCTAACATTTAAAGAAACCGTCAAAAAACCATAGCCTACTCTCTACGGAGTACGTTCCCTGCAATTTCATCCGCTTTTCAAAACTTAGGAAAACACATTCAAACCAGTGGTTTTTCCTTGGCGAAGCCATGCTCTCTCCTCTACATTTGATATATCATTTGGCCAAATGGTTTGCTCGTTCAACATATTTGATCATAACTAAAAAGCAAAACATGAAGACTTACTTATTACCAATAGCGATATGCTTTTCAGGCGTGTTTATCCTATGTGCCTGTGACAAAAAAAGTTTGTCGCCAGTAGAGGGTTCTATTGATGCCCATAAACCAGGCCCCGAAAAGATCCTAAAGGATCTCGTCATCCCCGCGATAAAAACATATTCACTAACCCAAAAACAGGAACTGACCTCTTCAACCAAAACACGTACCCTGCTACTCAGTGAAAGCAGACCGGGTTTCAAATTGTTACATTATTATGTTATTGAAAAAGACATACTGCTCAAAACGACAAGCTCATTCTCATTGCTCACGTTCAAAAGAATAGAAAAGGATATCGATCTGTTCAGCCTTGTGCCAGACGCTGAAAACATCGTCTATTATGATCCGGAATTATTCGACTCTCGGGGAAAAGGCAAACGCGCAAAACTTACAGCACATTATTCGGGTAAAAGGTTTGATCTGGGGGCTGCGCTAACCAAATCTGTCCCTTGCGAGCCTGGCCAGCAAATCTGCATCGACTGGTATTGGACAACCTATAATGAATATACTGGGCAGATAATCAGTGAACTCTTTCTTTATACAACTTGTCATAACTCCTGCGCATCGGGCGGGGGGGAAATAGGCATAGAGAATGCCCCATCAGAAGAATGCAACCGGCAACAAATGGAAGAAGATGGTCACGCGATCCTGGACGCCGGTTCCCCAATTTCGGAAAGCCACCCTTCCTTTATCAGTTCCCCGGAAAGCCCGAACAGCCAGGGTGAGATCACAAGAACCAAAATCTATCCATGGGACTTCTATAGAGGTACATTTCTCTCTTCTTCCTGGAAGTTTACGAGTTATGCCATAGGAATACACAAAAAAATAGGAAAAGAATGGTTCTGGAAGAGTTTCTCTCATTCTACGGTCGGAATAGATGGAGCGGCCCCTTTTGAAATAGGATGTGTAGTAAATGCGTCAAATGCTGACATCTCCGCAGACC
>CAZGSG010000271.1:0-7830 GCA_964528095.1 uncultured Terrimonas sp. | reverse complement strand
TCAAAAATCGAAATCTTCAAACGTTTGTGTATAGCCAGGGATTTTCTTCATTCAACCTTTATGGAGCAACTGGACCTGAAAGTCCTTAGTAATACTTCCTGTTTATCCGTTTCTCAACTCATCAGGCAATTCAAATCAGTTTTTAAGGTTACACCATATCAGTACCTGATTCAAATAAGACTTAACCAGGCTGTGGACCTGCTTAAAAATACCGATAGCCCGGTACATGAAATAACCTGGGCCTGCGGGTTTGAAAATGTCAGCGCTTTTTGCAGGGCTTTTAAATCAGCTTATGGTGTTCAGCCTTTAATTTTCAGGAAAATGCATTCTTAAATTGAGCATTCCTGCACATATACAGACACCGTGATCGGATAATTTTGATCAGAATTTATCTCAAAAGTATTTCTTCATTAAATGGCCCTGTCTTATCAGTGGGTTGTCGAAATGATTTATAGCTCATGTATTTCGATATAGATTTCAAAGGGGCTAACAGCGGAAATAAGCAAGACAGTCTTTAGCTATTTGCATAGGATTGAGTTAAGTAGCATTTCCACTACGTGAATAACCAGCTGCGACATGACCCTTAAAAAACACTTTTGAGATGGCTTCTACTAATTAATCAATTAATTCTATCACCGTGAAGCAAGCAGCCATTTTTATCTTTTATACCTGTATCGCTTTTTTTTGCCATGCACAGGACCTCGTTATTCCGCTCTACCAGGACAAGATTCCAAATGCAAAAAAAACTCCAGCCGATTATATAGAACAAACCGATAGTGCCGGCTTGATCGAAAATGTGAGTATCCCCACGATAGCAGCTTATTTCCCGGAGAAAAGCAAGGCCAATGGAACGGCAGTTATCCTATTTGCAGGCGGTGGCTATTTTGTACTTGCTCCAAAAAAATGTATTGAGATCGCCAAAGCATTTAACGCGATGGGAGTAGCATCTTTTGTAGTGAAGTATCGTTTGCCAAGCGATAAGATCATGATAGATAAAACAATTGGCCCATTACAGGATGCGCAAACTGCCATTAAAACGGTACGTGAAAGAGCGGCGGAATGGAATATAAACCCAGGCAAAATAGGTATGATGGGCTTATCGGCGGGCGGTCACCTGGTATCAACAGCAGGCACGCAATTAAAGAGGGTGGTTATTGAAAATAAAGAGAATACCTCGCTGAGGCCGGATTTTATGATTTTACTTTACCCGGTAATTATTTATGACCCGCTTATATCCCGGACCCGGGAAAACCTGATAGGTAAAGCGGCTTCTGCAAAAGCATTAAATCTATACAGCACCAACAGGCATGTGAGCAGCAATACTCCACCTACATTTTTGGTCCATGCTGCTGATGATGATGTTATCCCTGTAAAAAACAGCCTTCAATTTTTTGACGCGATGCTGAAAGCCAAGGTTCCCGGAGAAATGCATATCCCGCAGACAGGTGGTCATGGATTTGGGATATACGATAACGACATAAAGAATAGCTGGTTTTCCCTGTGTCATGACTGGTTGAAAAAAAATGGTTTTCTTCCTGCAGGCAACTAACCGATCAGATGAACTGTCGCGTACATTTCAGTCATTAAAATAAATTAAGAAATTATGTATCTTCTTACCAGGAATATTCTGATGCTTCAGGTTTTATTGATCTTCAGTTTTTCCGCTGCAATGGCCCAGCAGCGTGCTGAATATATTTTCCCTTCCGCCACCTTTAATGAGTCTGCAGCATCCGGGCAGATGCAGGATGGCAGTTCGCTCATCAGCGGAACAGCCAAACTGAGAAAAAAAGGTGTTGATTATTTCCCCTGGCAAGGAAACCGGATCAATCTTTATCCCATAACCCCCTATCTGCTTGAGTTTATCGCCCTCAGAAAAAAATATAACAAAGGCAAAAAAATTGCTGCCCTGAGTAATGAGGCCTTTACCTACCGCATTGAGGGAAAGATTATTGACAATAATGGAACATTTGAATTCAGGGACCTAAGGCCTGGAAAGTACTACATCACCACCTGGATCACTTATGAGAAGAAAGCCAGTTACAAGGTAGAGTCGGGCACTTCTACCCGCTATAATATGTATGGTGAGGCCCTTTACTCAACACCAATCTACTGGTATTATACATATAAATATGCGGTGGAAGATGAAGTGACCGGTATTGTTGAAGTGAAAAATGATGGGGAGACAGTGACCGTTTTAATCAGCAAATAATACAGTATAATGAAAAAATCGACCGTACAACTGTGTATATACCTTCTTCTTGCTCTTCAGGGCGCGATTGCCCAGACGATAAAAATACAGGACCCGAATTTCAAAAAAGCTTTGATTGAACAGGGCATTGACCTGAACGGGGATGGTGAGATCCAGGTAAATGAAGCACTGAAGGTTACTAAACTGTATGTAAATAAGCAGCACATCTCTTCGCTTTCAGGAATCCGGAGTTTTGCCAACCTGGAAGAATTTGGCTTTTATGATAATGAGTTGAGGGAAGCCGATTTTCAGGGGCTCGGCAGGTTACGGGCAATCTATGGATTCAATAACAGTCTTGAGCGACTAATCGTAAAAGGATGTGCTGGCCTGGAAACAATTTCTGCCGGTTATAACCAGATCGCTGAAATTGATCTTTCCGGACTATCCAGGCTCAGGATACTGGAGTTGCATCATAATCAATTGACCAGGGTGGATGCAAGCGGAAAACCTTTGCTGGTGGATTGCCAACTGAATAATAATGTGATAACGGCTTTCAGTTCCCAGGGATCAACCGCCATTCAAACGCTACGCCTGGATGTAAACAATTTTAGTTCTCTCAACCTTACGCATTTGAAAGAACTGGAGTTATTGAATGTCTATGAAAACCGCAATCTGAGATCCCTGAAAATATACGGATTACGCAATCTGAAGGAGCTGACTGCTGATTACTGTCCGCTCATTAACCTTAATATGAGCGGCACGGTGAGTTTGAAGGATTTTTCATGGTAGTTGTTTTATATAGCTGCTTATACAACACAGGTATTTCTTTTTTTAATGTGGCGTATAATAGTTACAAATTATCAGGTTATTCTGAGGTCTGCTTTGATTGCTGACTGTTGAACTGCATTATACATCGGGGTCGGTTTTTGAACAGTTTACATTATCAATGTTTCATTATCCACCAGACCCCGATGGGACCGTATCCGGTTGTTGTAGTAGGGAACATTTCGCAAAAAAAATTATGGTGATACCAGCTTTGATTGCTGAACTGCATTATATATCAGGATCGTTTTTTGAACAGTTTACATTATCGGTGTTTCATATCCGCCAAACCTCGATGAGACCGTATCCGGTTGCGGTATTGCGGAACACTCCGTAATACAATAAGCATAATGATCCATTACGAAGTGGTTGATTGTTTTGTAGCCCATTTGTCCAGTTTTTCTTCCAACACCGAAAGCGGAAGAGAACCACTGTTTAATACCTGCTTGTGAAATTCCCCGATATTAAATTTAGTACCCAGTTGTTTGCTGTATTTATCCCGCAGTTCTTTTATTTTCAATGCGCCAATTTTATAAGATAATGCCTGCCCAGGTATCGCCATATAACGCTCGATTTCGGCAATCGCTCCCTGTTCAGACACGGGTTCATTTTCCACCATATAGGCAATCGCCTGTTCACGGGTCATGCCTTTGCTGTGTATGGCCACATCCACTACCAACCGTATAGCCCGGTGCATTTCATCGCCAAGGGCGCCCATGTGCTGATAGGGGTTGGTATAAAGTCCCAATTCTTTTCCAAGACTCTCGCAGTACAAAGCCCATCCTTCGTCAAAAGCTCCATACGACTTGAATCGACGGAAAGTGGGCAGTAGCGTATCTTCCATTTGAATGGATGTTTGATAGTGATGACCCGGAACAGCTTCGTGTAAAAACGTACTCTCCATACCTGAAGTAATATTAAAAGTTGACGCGTCCAAAACCGGAACATAAAATACACCAGGTCTTGAACCATCAGGTGTTCCCTGGAAATATTCAATACTTGCACTGGCGGCCCTGAAAGCTTCCGTTTGTCTTATTTCAAACCTGCTTTTTGGAAAAAACACGAAATATTTGTTTAAGGCTGGCTTTATTACCTCGTACGTATGCCTGAAAGAGTCCAGCACCTGTTCCGCAGTTTTAAAGGGCATGAACTGCTTATCGGTTTTCATAAATTGAAAGAACGATTTCAGGTCGCCTTTAAAGCCTGTGCTGTTCTTTATATTCTCCATTTCACCGCGAATGCGCTTTACTTCGCTCAGTCCTGTATTATAAATTTCATCTAAGGTCTTGTCAGTAGTGGTCCATTGTTTTACACAAAGCTTATAATAATTCAATCCATCAGGCAGATCGCCAACACCTGATGTGGCCCGGGCGCTGGGCAAATATTCATTTTTTAGAAACGCCGACATTTTGCTATGAGCAATATTCAACTGATCTTTTATCGCCGCTTTATAAGCTATTGTGATACTGGCTTTATCTTTGTCGCTGAATGTAGCAGGAAGGTTTTTTATAGGACCATAGAAAATGCTCTTTGTTTCATCAGTACTAACCAGGCCATTGCATATATCGATCATTTTTACCACCAGGGTCTTCGGTAAAACATAATTGGTTGCCATGCCCTGTCTGAGGTTCTGAATAGCGCTATCACACCAAATAGTATATCCCTGAACACGCTGCAGCCAGTTGCTGTAATCTTTCACCGTTTTAAAAGGTTGGGATGATTCGCCGGAGCCATATTGCCCCATTGCTAATACAATATTACCGGAGAGCGTATTGGTGGCATCTCCCATCTGGGTAAAAGGGATTTTCCACGTATCATATTTTGCTTTTTCAAGTTGCATATCCACATCAAATTTCAGCACCTTATAACTGAGTGCATCCTCTTCGCTCATGTCATCAGGAGTGAAATTTTTCAGACTATCCTGATACCCGAGATAAAAATTCTTCACTTCCTCTCTATATGCCTGGGTGCAGGTATTAATAAACTGATCGTTCGAACTGTTATCTCCAAACTGCATGGCATCTAATGGTTGCAGACTCATTAATCCCTTCCAGTAATTATCAAGCATTGTATGAAAACGGGCAGGATCATGCTCTTTTTTTGCTGGCTGGCTACAGCTGATAGCGGTAGTAATAATTATTGCCGAAAAAATAAGGTGATAAAAAATTCTTGACATTATATTGATGTTTGGGAATTGAATATATGTCTTTATTGGGGTTTTCTAAACTCGTTACGGCTCGTCATTAATGGATGCCGGTTTGCTTGTTGTTGGATAGGGCTATACATCGGGGTCGGTTTTTGAGCAGTCTACATTATCAGTGTTTCATTATCCACCAGACCCCGATGGGACCGTCTCCGATTGCTGTATTACGGACAGCCAGAGAAATAACAATATCGATCTGCTTATTGCTGATTGTTGGATGGGAATATACATCGGGCCGGTTTTTGAACAGTCTACATTATCAATGTTTCATTATCCACCAGACCCGATGGGACCGTCTCCGATTGCTGTATTACGGACAGCCGGAGAAATAACACTGTCGGCTTGTTGATTGTTACAGGCGTGGTACACATACTATATTATACTGACCAGCGCACCCCTATTCTCAGATTGAAGGCTACCAAAGGATTGAAGACAGTTGGCCGACAGATCATGCTCCCGTAACAGTTTTTCAAATGCTTCAACACCCTCTTCTGCCACTGCCACTAACAAACCACCACTTGTCTGCGGATCAGCCAACACATACTTTTGCGCTTCGGAGATCGTACCTATTTTATGACCATAACTGTTCCAGTTACGCTGTGTACCACCCGGAAAACATTTTTGATCAATATAATATGCTAAAGAAGCGATAACCGGTATTTTATCAAATTCTATTATAGCTGATAGCCCGCTTCCTTCACACATTTCGGACAGATGACCGAGTAAACCAAAACCGGTCACATCCGTCATTGCCTTTACATAATCCAACTTACCGAAAACCTCACCTAATTTATTAAGCATGGTCATGCTTTTAAGAGCCAGGGCTGCGTCCTCAGGAAGCAAAAGCCCCTTTTTTTGAGCTGTGGATAGAATTCCTACTCCCAGCGCTTTGGTAAGGTATAGCCGGCAGCCGGCAGTAGCGGTAGAGTTTTGCTTTAATTCATTGATATTAACAAGACCGTTGACAGCTAAACCAAAAACAGGCTCAGGACAGTCGATGCTATGGCCACCTGCAAGACTGATACCTGCTTCTGCGCAAACAGCCCTTGCGCCTTCCAGTACTCTTTGTGCAATTTCAGGTGGTAGTTTGTCTATTGGCCATCCCAGGATAGCAATAGCCAGCACAGGCTTTCCACCCATTGCATACACATCACTAATGGCGTTGGTTGAAGCAATGCGACCAAAATCATATGCGTCATCCACAATAGGCATAAAAAAATCGGTGGTGGAAATAAGGGCCGTACCATTACCAAGGTCTAACACCGCGGCATCATCGCGTTTGTCGTTACCTACCAGTAACCGCGTATCTGTTGGCGCGACTATTGTGCTATGCAGTATTTTATCAAGAACAGCAGGACTGATTTTACAACCACAACCTGCACCATGCGAATATTGAGTTAGTTTAATTTCCTTCAGTTCCATTTTATATAAGTCTTGTTAAAGGTTAGTCTGTATAAAATCTAAAATTTTCATGGCATTCAAAACATGATCGTCATTTTCTATGACTATTGGCATGACATGAGTAGTAGACCGGTTAGCCAGGCCGGTGCGGTAGGTCTTATCATAATAGACTATAACCACCCGGATAAAATCAGCAATGCGATCTTCTCTTATGGCTGCAACAGCATTTTTTGTTTGAACAGGCCCCAGGCGTTTTCGGATACGCTCTGTGCATTCAATGAGAAACCCCTTCTCCAGGCAACCATATTCCTGTACAAGCTTCTCAATACGCTGCTCAACCGGTACCTGCAGATCAATTAAAAATGCAGAGACCATTTGATACCAAAAAGGTCGCGGGATGATACGCTTGCCGATGGATGAGCTTTCATCTTCTACCCATATTCTCTTTTTTAGATCTAATTTATGTAGATGGTTCGCCAGGTTATTTTCAAACTGTTCCTGCGTAGGCTGAACTAGTTTATTCATGGTGCCATAAGAAGACCCTCTGTGCTGTGCCAGTTCTTCCAGGTCAATCACCTGTTCTCCCGACGAGTGAAGCTGATGCAGTATTTTTGTTTTACCTGAACCTGTCATACCTCCCACTATCAGTAACCAATAGTTTTTTTCAAATTGAGCAAGCGCCCACTTCCTGTAGCTTTTATAGCCCTCTGCTATCAGATACACATCAAATCCGTACAGGTCAAGTACCCAGGCCATTGCCCCGCTACGCATGCCACCGCGCCAACAGTGCAGTGCTATTTTTTTTGTGGCGCTATTTCCAATGACTGCCTGATGAATCCCGACCATTTGGGCCCTGTCAGAACTAACCCCAGCAATATAGCGGCCTCCTTTCTTACCTGCTTATAAGTGGTACCAACAACAAATCGCTCTTCATTGCTGAACAAAGGAAGATTAAATACCCCTGGTATATGCCCCTGTTCAAATTCTGCAGGTGTGCGAACATCACCTAATGGAACAGGCTCCTTTAGTGTTATAAACACGTCAATAGTAATCCGATGAATCATTGTATTATTCCCCCAGCTAATTATCAGCAGCTATTCTGAATTGCCGGGTGGTAAATATACAGCACTCTGCGTTTACTGCTTGTTACGGCGGCATTAACGTATCGCGTAAGCCAGAAGCTGACTTACATCTTTATTGAATTTACAGGAATTTT
>CAZGSG010000270.1:0-7890 GCA_964528095.1 uncultured Terrimonas sp. | reverse complement strand
CGGGCAAATCGATTGAAAAAGAAGCAAAGGCTTTTCTTCGGAAACAGGTACTGGCAGAAGCAGCCTGGGCACTGGGTCAGGAGCCGGTAACGATTACCAGCGAAAGTTCTGCGCGAAGCGCGGGTGATAAGCACGATTTTTTTTCAGAAGCGGATTATTTCTGGCCAGACCCGGCAAATCCTTCAGGCCCCTATATCAACCGCGATGGAATGACCAACCCAGATAATTTTGTAGCACACCGCAAAGCAATGATCCGGTTTAGCAGGATCATTGGCGCATTGGCTTCCGCTTATAAGATCACGGGCAATGACAAATACGTAAGACACGCGATACTTCATCTCAAAGCATGGTTTATTGATACGGCAACCCTGATGAATCCAAACCTGCAATATGCCCAGGCGGTGAAAGGACTATTTACAGGCCGTAACTATGGGATCATCGACACGATACACCTGATGGAAGTGGCCCAGGGTGTATTGGTGATGCAGAGCTCGAAGGTAATGGACAGGGCAACAAACTCGACCATAAAACAATGGTTTGCCAGTTACATTTACTGGCTTACTACCAGCAAACCAGGTATCGCTGAAAAAAATGTAAAAAACAATCACAGTACCTGCTGGGCCATGCAGGTCGCTTCTTTTGCAAAGCTATGCGGGAATGAATCCCTGATGGACTCCTGCAGAAAAATGTACAAAACAATTTTATTGCCGCGGCAGATGGGAACAGACGGCAGCTTTCCCCTGGAAATGGAGCGCACCAAATCATATGGCTATTCCATCTTTAACCTGGACGCGATGGCTACCTTATGTCAGATCCTTTCAACTCCCACCGATGATCTTTGGACATATGAAACCACGGATGGCAGATCGATTAAAAAAGGAATCAGCTACCTGTATCCTTTTGTCGCAGATAAAAGTAAATGGGTATTGAAGCCGGACGTAATGTACTGGCAGGACTGGCCGGTGGCACAGCCTTTTTTATTATTTGGCGCAAAGGCCTATGGAGAGAAAGCCTGGCTTGATACCTGGAAAGGACTGGAACACCAGCCACAGGTAGAAGAAGTGATAAGAAACCTGCCGGTACGTAACCCCCTCATCTGGCTGTTATAAATAATCGTCCTATAAGCATGATGATGATTATTCGATATGAATACATAATGCAGACCATAAATTTTTTGAAAATGAATAAGAGAATCCATGTCACTATTATTAATATATTTTTTTTAGTGCTTGCCGCAACACCTGCCTGTGCACAGCAAAAATGGCAATCAAGATATATTAACGTAAATGCCAACGGCAGCCTGGCATATATACCTGATGAAAAAGGAAATATCATTCCTGATTTCAGCCAGGTGGGATATTATCATACAAACAAAACAATACCAGTGATGCCTGTCGTGAAAACCGTATCACAACCCGGAGATGATGATCAGCGACTGATACAGACAGCTATTGATGAAGTGGCAAAATTGCCGCTGGACAAGAATGGTTTCAGGGGTGCCATTTTACTGAAGAAAGGCATTTATAAAATTGCAGGCACAATTAAAATAAACACAAGCGGTATCATTCTTCGTGGTGAAGGAGAAGAAACCAAACTGGTGGCCACCGGTAAGGGGCAAAGAAACCTGATCAGTGTTTCTGGTACAGGCAATTCCAAAGAGATAGGAGGAACAAGAAAAAAGATCATCGATCCTTATGTTCCTGTTGGAGCGAAATCATTTACTGTAAGTAATACCGACGGACTACAGCAAGGCGACCGGATCATGTTATACAGGCCAGGCACGGCCAATTGGATCAATGATCTTAAAATGGACCAGATCAATCAGAAAGACAGTACGCTTCGGCAATGGTCGCCGGCGGAGTACAATACCAGTTTTGAACGCGTCATCACAAGGATCGATAACAAAACTATTTATATTGATAACCCGGTAGTAATGGCCATTGAAGAAAAATATGGCGGTGGGGAGATCTATAAATACAGTTTTGACGGACGGATCATGCAGGTGGGCGTTGAAGATATTTTATGTGAATCGGAATATGCCGGCAATGAAGATGAAGACCATGGATGGGTGGCGGTGTTCTTTAACCGCGTAGAGAACGGATGGATCAAAAATACCGTATCCCGTTATTTTGGTTATTCCTGCGTGAACCTGGGTGATGAAAGCAAAAATATTACTGTGATGGACAGTAAATGTCTCGACGCCAAATCGAAGATCACCGGTGGACGACGGTACTCATTCAATAATGACGGGCAGCAAAATTTATTCGTGAATTGTTTCGCGTCAGAAGGGCGTCATGATTTTGTGACCGGCGCTAAAGTGCGAGGCCCGAATGTGTTTTTTAATTGCCGGGCAGAAAAGACGCATGCGGATATTGGACCACATCATCGCTGGGCAATGGGCACTTTATATGATAACATAATAACAACCGGCGAAATAAATATCCAGGACCGTGGTGACTGGGGCACGGGGCATGGTTGGGCAGGGGTAAACCAGGTGTTATGGAATTGTACTGCCGCGAAAGCAGCGGTGCAGAACCCCTGGGTGACAGGCAAAAACTATGTGATCGGGTTAAAAGGCGCTAAAGTAAATGGCAGATTAAACGGACGTACTGCCGGAGAATGGGAAGGCATGAACAGGGAAGGACTGGAACCTTCTTCATTATATCTTGCGCAATTAAAAGAGGCAGAAAAAGAAAAGGCAACCGGAGCAAATAAATAAGACAATGGATTTACAGAATAAAAGAACCCTATCAATGAAGAGTAATAACAAATTAAATAAATCACAGTACATGCAATTGCAGTTTCTTGTCACACTTTCGCTGGTTTTCGTTTTTACTTATAGTACTGCTCAGCAGGTAAAACTATCAACAGTCTTTAGCGACGCGGAGAAACAAACAACGCTGCTATTACAGAATATTCCATTGGCCGCAGAAGGAAAAACAGAATTGGTATCACCAAGAACATTGGAGGATGGACAATTAAAGCTCGTGCCTTCACGTGACTGGACCAGCGGTTTTTTTGCCGGTGAACTCTGGTTCCTGTATGAATTTACAGGCAATAAAAAATGGCGGGAAGAAGCTGATAAGTATACCCGCATGCTGGAAAAAGAAAAAATGAATGGGGGCACGCACGATATGGGGTTCAAGATCTATTGCAGTTATGGCAATGGATACCGTCTTACAAAGGATGCGGCCTACAGGGAGGTGATCATCCAGTCGGCAAAAACACTATCTACCCGCTTCAATAAAAAAGTAGGCGCTATCCGGTCATGGGACCATCACCAGGACCAGTGGCAGTTTCCGGTGATCATTGATAATATGATGAACCTGGAATTGCTTTTTGCGGCTACACATCTCACCGGTGATTCATCCTATTATAAAATTGCAGTGACGCATGCCAACACAACCATGCAACATCATTTCCGGAAGGATCATAGTTCTTACCATGTGGTGAACTATGATACGCTGACCGGAAAGGTGATCGGTAAAAACACGCACCAGGGATACGCGGATGAATCGGCATGGGCAAGGGGACAGGCCTGGGCGCTGTATGGTTATACGATGTGTTACCGCGAAACAAAAGACCGGCGTTACCTGGCACAGGCCGAAAGCGTTGCAGCATTTATGCTGAATAATAAAATCATACCAGCCGATGGTATACCATACTGGGACCTGAATGATCCCGCGATACCCAATGTGTCAAGAGATGCATCCGCTGCCGCGATCATTGCATCCGGTTTGTATGAATTAAAACAATACAGTACTCATGCAAAAGAATATAAAGCAGCAGCTGATAAGATCATGAACAGTCTTACAACAAAATACCGCTCACCACTCGGTGCGAATAAAGGCTTTATCCTGCTGCATAGCACTGGTAATAAGCCAGCCAATAGCGAAATAGATGCGCCCATCAATTACGCGGATTATTATTACCTGGAAGCCCTGCTTCGTTCGAGGGCAAATAGGTAGTTCCGGAGGATGGAGTATGTTATTACAAGTAACAGCAGACAATGGTCTCTATTAATTGTTGTGTTCGGTCAGGTTCGATCAATCGGTTTAGCAATCTAATAGGCTCCAGCGGAGCCCCCTGTTTATAGCAAGGCGATAAATCGAAATGACCTGAACTCCGGCAGGAGTTTCCTTTTCACAGAATTTTCAAGATCATAATACCATAGACCGAGAATTGTGTAGATAGAGGTAGAATAGGAAGCTCCGCTGGAGCTTGAATCGTTTTTGGAGGTAACTTGCTATAAACAGGGGGCTCCGCTGGAGCCTGGGCGACTGTTATTGTAGTAGGTAGTCTTTTCAGACCATAAAAAATGCTATCAATAAAATATAATAAACCCAAAAAAGAATGTTTTCATTTTCACGTAGTGAAAACCTCCTTAGTTCATTTATTCAAGAAATAATAACAGTATAATTATTCATGCTATTCCTTAGCTCATTTACTCCTTAGCTCTGTGTGAAACCAATAACTAAAAATCTTGAGTCACAAAAAAATTACGCCTATATCACATAATAAAAAGCCAACAACACTTAATAAATAAAAACACCCAAAACTTATTCCCGTTAGCCCCATTTTTTACTAAATTGACAGCCTGTTATTACAGCTATAATCCCCATAAAAATAAAAATGCAACAAACAGCGACATACAAAATGCAGCAGACCATGCGTTGGTTTGGACCCAATGATCCCGTTAGTTTACGCGACATAAAACAAGCGGGTTGCACCGGAGTGGTCACCGCGCTACATCATATACCCAATGGTGAAATCTGGTCCATCGAAGAGATCGATAAACGAAAAAAGATCATTGAAGCAGCAGGACTGAAATGGGATGTAGTGGAAAGTGTGCCCGTGCACGAAGCGATCAAAACACAGGCTGAAGGATATCTTAGCTATATCGATCATTATAAACAATCGTTAAAGAACCTTTCGGCGTGCGGCATAAAAATAGTCACCTATAATTTTATGCCCGTACTTGACTGGACCCGGACCGATCTTGCATACGAGACAGCGGATGGAAGTAAAGCGCTACGTTTTGAAAAAGCAGCTTTCATCGCGTTTGATGTATTTATGCTAAAAAGAAAAGACGCGGCAAAAGATTACTCCCCTGCTGATCTGGAACGTGCGGAGGAAAGACTGAATACAATGACCGATGAAGAAAAAAAGACATTACAACGAAATATCATAGCTGGTTTACCCGGAAGCGAAGAGAGTTTTAGCCTGCAGCAATTTCAGCAGGCGCTGGATACCTATAAAGACATCGATGCGGTAAGACTAAAACAAAACCTGGTATTTTTTCTAAAGGAAATATGTCCTGTTGCCGATGCAGAAGGGATTAAACTGGTCATTCATCCGGATGATCCTCCATATGGGATACTTGGACTACCAAGAGTAGTAAGCACGGAAAGCGATTTAAATGACCTGCTTGCTGCTGTTCCCAATCCATCCAATAACCTTTGCTTCTGTACAGGATCGTTGGGTGTGCGCGCAGATAATGATCTTGCCGGCATCGTGAACCGTCTTGGATCAAGGATTTATTTTGTGCACCTGCGCAGTACGCAGCGTGATGCTGATGGCAATTTTTACGAAGCCAATCACCTGGAAGGAGATGTGGACATGTACGCGGTAGTGAAAGAACTCATTCAGGTAATGCGGCGCGAGAAACGACCCATTGCCATGCGACCCGATCACGGTCACCAAATGCTCGATGATCTTAATAAGAAAACCAACCCCGGTTATTCTGCCATTGGCAGGTTAAGGGGTCTTGCTGAATTAAGAGGATTGGAAATGGGGATTGGCCATTTGTAGAGACGCAATGCATTGCGTCTTTAGGTAGACGCCAGCATGGCGTCTCTACATAAAAAATCGCCGGCCTAAAAAATAAGACCGGCGATTGGTTATTGTGTTATTAGCTGTTCTTAGTCTTTGTTCGCTTCTGTCGCGGTATCAGTAGCAGTAGTCGTTTCTACTCCATTGTCTGAACTTGTTTCTTCAGGCGTTTCAAAAATGGTGCCCTGAACAGGAACTACCGGTTCGGGTGCCGGAGTTGGTTTAGGAGCAACGGGCGCTTTTTTGGCAACTGCTTTTTTCTTAGCAGGTGCTGCCTTTTTAGGTGCTGCTTTTTTTACCGCTTTTTTCTTTGCCGCTTTTTTTGGAGCTGCTTTCTTAGCAGCCTTCTTTACTGCTTTTTTGGGAGCCGCTTTCTTCACTGCTTTCTTAGCAGCCTTTTTCAGCGCTTTCTTTGGAGCTGCTTTTTTAACAGCTTTCTTTGCAGTCTTTTTTCCTGCTTTTTTTGGAGCCGCTTTTTTCTTCAGAGGAGATTTTTTAGCAACTTTTTTCTTTGGCGCTGGTTTGGCTTTCGCTTTCTTTTTAGAAGGCATACGAGAAGGTTTTGAAGGTTAATAAATTAAAAATGATTTTATTCTTATTAAGGAAGTTCAAATTACAATATTAATCAGGATAATAATTCAAAATTCAAAATTAAAAATTCAAAAATGCCCTCCAAAAACCGGGTTCTGTTTTTTAATTTTTAGTTTTGATTTTTGAATTAGTATCAAATTCGGCCCAGGCCTGGTTCAACGCGCCGGCAAATGTCTCACTGGCCTGTGCACCCGACACCGCATACCGGTTATTCAATACAAAATAAGGAACACCCCTTACACCGATCTGCTGGGCTTCATAGATATCCTGGTTGACCATTTCCGAAAAACTGTCGGAGGCCAGCAGTTCTTCTACCTCGCCCTGGTCCAGGCCTGCGTCTTCACCCAGTCGTTGCAAGGTGAATGGATCGGCTATGTTTTTCCCCTCTGTAAAATAGGCTTTGAATAAACGTTCTTCCATTTCATCACCCCTGCCTTTTGTTTTGGCAAGTTGCACCAGGCGATGCGCATCGAAGGAATTGGCGACTACCGCTTTGTCAAGATCGTAGTCAAGGCCCGCATCTTTGGCCATATTGGTGACCTGCGCATTGACCTGTTGTGCCTGTTCGAGTGACCAGCCTTTTACTTCAGCAAGGTATTGATTGATGCTTTTTCCCGGTTGGGTCTGCATATCGGGGTTTAACTGGAAACTCTTCCAGACCACTTCTATATTTTCTTTATGCGAAAACTGATCCAGTGCCTTCTCAAATCTCCTTTTGCCGATATAACAAAAAGGGCACATCACATCTGACCATATTTCTACTTTCATAATCATATTTTTTTTGTAAATGCTTTATATGGTGAAACATCGGGGCATGTGAATAGTTCATTGGCCTATTAAAAAATAGGCTTTATTCTGTTGCCTGTAAAGCATAAGTTTGCTGCCCGTTTACAGCGGCATAAATTGGATAATTGATTGATGAAAACCCTGAAAGAAACCGTACGACCCGCTTTGTTATTGTCGCCCCACCGGCTACTCGATGCTTCCGGTCTTTTGCAAACGCTCCGGATCATAAAAAACATGAATGGCGGCTTGCGTTATGAGACCGGCGAAATGAATGGGGGAGAATTAAAAGAACTGTTTCCAGGGCTCTCCCGCGAAATCATGCTGTTGTTCCGGGAATATGGCACCGATGCCAGGGCCGAGAATATCAAAGAGATCAAACAACGCCACCTGAAACAAAAAGCAGGGATCGTGTATGCGGATTATTTACGCAACGCGCTGCTCCGGCATTACCACCAGTTGTTTGAAAAAATAAAACCTTTCACCACCCTCGTGAAATGGTATCATACCAAACAAAACCGTGACAATAAGCATTTCATTACAGCCCCCTGCAATTTTAGTTTATTCCGGCCATCGCTCAGTTTTGAGCTCATAGAAGAGGATAGCTTGCTGGAATTGATCACCCGGGATGATATCAACGGAACGCCTTTTGTAATAGATGAATTTACCCGCCAGCATTTTTTG
>CAZGSG010000269.1:0-7939 GCA_964528095.1 uncultured Terrimonas sp. | reverse complement strand
GCCCCATTTCTTTTTTGCTATGACTCTGTCCACGGTTTAAACTTTTATATTTCCTTTCTTTTAAAAAAAACCACCTGGCTTTCGGCAGGAATACCCAGCCAGGCGGATTAAAAACATTTCGAAATTACACATGAGAAACTTGATCATACCAATGCAAACATATGCCAGTTTCTAACCCTACTGATTTACAGTGGATTAATATAAAAGTGATCTACGAAAGCGTTCGTTACTGAACAGTGGTTGTCCGGTTTCGATACAATGACCGGCACCGGTTTTTACCTAAAAAATTAATTGCCACCGGCTTGTAATTATGGTATAATTGCAGTTGAACAATCTGAGAATCAAATTCAAAATTCAAAAGTCAAAATGCAAAAATAGTTTCCTTAACAACCAACGAACTACGGTTGGCAGCTTTTGAATTTTTAATTTTGACTTTTGAATTTTCCCTCAAAATAAACAGAATGAACCTAAAGAACGCCTCGATACTGGTAGTGGACGACGATACAGATATGCTGACAGCAATACGGTTATTGCTAAAAACAGAGGTGAAGGAGATCGTCACGGAGAAAAATCCGGAAAATCTTCGCTGGCATTTGTCGAAAGACTCTTTTGATATGATCCTGCTGGACATGAATTTTACCAGTGCGATCAATACGGGTAATGAAGGATTGTTTTGGCTGAAGAAGGTAAAAGAACTTAAACCTGATACAGACGTAATCATGGTCACCGCGTATGGCGATATAGACCTGGCTGTACGTACGCTAAAGGAAGGAGCAGCTGATTTTGTAGTAAAGCCCTGGCACAATGAAAAATTGCTCAGTACGATCAAAGACGCATTGAAGCGAAAGAGTGCTAAAACCAGTACGGCCAATAGTTTTCAGTATGATTCCATTATCGGCAAGGAGTTACTGGGCGAATCAGATATTATTAAAGAGATATTTTATAAGGTAGAAAAAATAGCGCCAACTGATGCCAATATCCTGATACTGGGGGAGAATGGTACAGGTAAAGATGGTATTGCAAAAGCCATTCACCAGCATTCGATGCGGGCTGATAAACCCTTTGTAAAAGTAGATGTGGGAGCGCTGACCGAAACCTTATTTGAAAGTGAATTGTTTGGTCATAAAAAAGGCGCGTTCACCGATGCGAGAGAAGACAGGATGGGGAGGTTTGAAGCCGCCAATGGTGGCACGCTGTTCCTGGATGAGATCGGCAATATCTCCTTACAGCAACAGGCAAAACTTTTAAGCGTATTGCAAAACAGGCAGGTAATGCGATTGGGGAGCAATGAGGCCATCCCGCTCGATATCCGCCTGATCTGTGCCACGAATGTTCCTATCAGTGAACTGGCCAATGAAAGCCGGTTCCGAAAAGATCTGATATACCGGATCAACACCGTAGAGATCATCGTGCCACCCCTGCGCAAACGGGGTAACGATATTATTTTACTGGCTAATCATTTCAGCCGGGTATACAGCAGCAAATATTTAAAACCAGTGCTTGAGTTTGAGCCAAAGGCAATGGAAAAACTGCTGAACTATCATTACCCGGGCAATGTGCGTGAATTGCAATACACGATCGAACGTGCAGTGATCATGTCTGACAATGATGTGTTCAGGGCAGAAGACCTGATCTTTTCCCCAATAGAATCCGCGACGTTCACAGAATCCGAACCAACGGAATTAAAACTAAGTGCAATAGAAAAAAATACGATCCTCCGCGTGATTGAAAAACACAGCGGAAATATTACCCGTGCAGCAAAAGAGCTTGGTCTTACACGTACCGCGTTGTACAGGAGGCTGAGTAAATATGATATCTAAATATTTCACATTTCAAAATTAAAAATTCAAAACAGAAGTCCCCTAAGTGAAACGGAGGCTATTTTTTAATTTTTACTTTTGAATGTTGAATTCAGAAGTAATGTTCAAATTCGAACCATGTTCAAAGATTATTGGTGGAAAATTCTCATAAGGGTTGGTGGCCTTTTTATCGTGCAGTTTATAGCAGCGTGGCTGACAGTAAAAGGCTGGTATGTTTACCTGCTGCTGGTAGTGCCGGTGATGATCTTTCTGCTGGTAGAACTTTTCCGTTTTCACCGTAAAGCGCATGAGGAACTGGACCAGTTTGTTGAATCGATCCATTATCGTGATTTCTCCCGCTATTTTGATGTAAAACATGCGCCAACCGAATTACAACCATTGCGAAAAGGATTTAATGAGATCAATTCCACTATCAAGGTTATCAGTAAAGAAAGAGAAACGCAGTACCAATATCTTCAAAAGATCCTTGAGCTGGTAGGTACAGGTATTCTTTCCTATGAAGAAAGCACTGGCGAAATAATGTGGATGAATGAGTCATTAAAAAAAATGCTGCAGCTGCCCTACCTGCGTACGATTCATTTACTGGAAAAAAGAGACGCGGCGCTTTGCAAAGACATAGAAACACTGAAGCCGGGCGATAATATTATAGCAACAGGACATGCGGATAAAACAGCATTCAAGATCTTGTTATCGGCTACTGCTTTTCAGACCGATGGTAAAAAATATAAGCTGATCGCTTTTCAGAATGTAGATGAAGCCCTGGATGAAACAGAAGCAAAAGCCTGGCAAAAGTTATTAAGTGTAATGACGCATGAGATCATGAATTCTGTTGCGCCTATTTCATCGCTGGCGGATACGCTCAAACATCGCCTGCAGGCTTCAATGAAAAACCTGAGCAATGAATCGGGATCGCTGGATGATCTTGAACTCGGTATTGATACCATCAAAAGAAGAAGCGAAGGGTTATTAAAATTCGCGGAAACCTATCGTAACCTGAATAAGATAACGACCCTTAACCTGAAGAAAGTGTATGTGCGTGACCTGTTTGAAAACCTGCTGCAACTGATGCAGCCAACACTTGAACAGAAAAACATAGAAGCGGACACGATACTCAAGGACACAGAACTAATGCTCGAAGCAGATACAAACCTGGTAGAACAGGTATTGATCAACCTGCTCGTGAATGCAATAGAAGCGGTAAAAGACAGGCCAGAGCCGAAGATCGTTTTGTCGGCTTATATAGCTCCCAATCATCGTATCATTATCAAAGTGGCGGACAATGGCCCGGGCATCTCGCCCGAACTTTTAGATAAGATCTTCATACCGTTCTTTAGTACCAAAAAAAGTGGCAGCGGTATCGGTCTCAGCCTTTGTAAACAGATCATGATGCTGCATAAAGGCAATATACTTGTACAGTCAGTAGAAGGAGAGGGTAGTGCATTTTTACTGCAATTTTAAACTTTCTTACAGTAGTTTTTTACACGGGGGGCACGGAGAAAAATAAATCATTCTTTCTTTCTGGATAGTATGACTGTTATGCATAGTAAGTAAGACGTCTACCCGAATAAGGAAGCACGGAATTGGCATACTCTGCCAATTCCGTGCTTCCTTATTTTGAAGACCTGCTAGAACCATATTCAGTATAAAGTGATCTTCAGCTCGAATGAATGATTATTTATTTTTCTCCGTGCCCCCCGTGTAAAAAACCACTGTAAGCAAAGCCCCGCAAATAGCAGAATAGATTTAAACTGTGTAACCCCAGGTTAGGCCTTCACCGCGATTTTTTTCGACAGCCAGCTATCTTTAACAGGAACAATCCATTTATCTTCCAGTTCCTGTTTGGTTAAAACAAGATTGTTGAAATATAATGTGTCCATATCAATGAACCCATTGTCAACCGCATATTGCAATTGCGGCATGGGCAGGAGTTGCACTTTATCTTTTATCACAAAAGCCAGGCTCAACCGGTCAAACATATTTACTGCAAAGCGTTGCTCTATATCCTTGATCAGCCGCACCGAACTATCTGTACTGCAACCGCTCACACCTGTGGCTGTTTCATCCGCCATCAATATAACGAACTGGCCGAAAAAGAGATGCGCCGAGCCTTTTACCGGCGTACCGTGGCTATTCCATTGCGTTGTAAAATCTTCGAGCATTGCCTCAATTTCCAGCGCTTCACTCATCGTAAATGTTCTTCCAGACTGGTAAATCCACACTCTGGAACCCGGATCAAAACTACCGTCAAGAAGGTATTTATATTCAAGATTCATACTGCTAAATTACGGCATAAATTTTCCTCATGAAATTGAATCCTGAGCTGGGTGAAAAAAACATACTCGCCCATTGGACCTATTCCCGTGAGGAATGGAGCAGTTTTCTGCGCTGGAAGAAAAAACAGAAAGGTTTGCTGCACTATATTTTTCATTCCCTGTGGCCGGTTAAGTCGTTGCGGACACCCGAAGTCATGATCACTCATTACAATGTTATAACAGGTGATGGCGTAGAAGTATTCAATGGTCTGCATCACGAACTCAGAAGGGTCAATATAAAGGATGCGGGCGCCTTAAACATTATAGAGATCACCTATGAGCGAAAAGGAGAAGATGACCGGCTGTTTGAGGATATAAAAATACCGGTGCCCAAAGGAAAACTGCGCGAAGCGATAAGACTACAGCAAAATCTTACCGGGCTTATTTTAGCATAGATCATTCCATACTGGCTGCGATCATTTCCGCTATATCCATCACTTTTATATCCTCTTCTTTTTCTGCCAGTTTTACTCCATCGGTAAGCATGGTATTACAAAAAGGGCAGGCTGATGCAATAAAGCCCGCATTGGTAGCGATGGCTTCATTACTTCGCTCGATATTGATTCTAATACTGCCCTGTTCTTCTTCTTTGAACATCTGCGCGCCTCCCGCCCCGCAACACAGTCCCTTGCTACGGCATCTTATCATTTCAACAAGTTCTGCATCCAGTACCTCCAGTACTTTTCTGGGCGCTTCATAGATATCATTGGCGCGCCCCAGGTAACAGCTATCATGATACGTGATTTTTTTACCCTTAAAAGCCCCGCCTTCTTTCATTTTTATTTTGCCCTCATCGATCAGTTGTTGTAAAAAACTGCTGTGATGTATCACTTCATAAGAACCGCCAAGTCCCGGGTATTCATTTTTAAAAATATTAAAACAATGCGGGCATGCTGTTACGATCTTTTTAATTCCATAATTATTCAGCACCTGTATATTCTGGTAGGCCATCATCTGGAACATAAATTCGTTACCGGCCCTTCTTACCGGGTCGCCGGTGCACATTTCTTCTTTGCCCAATATTGCGTAACTGGTCTTTGTTTTATCCAGGATCGTTGCAAATGCTTTTGTGATCTTTTGTGCACGCTGATCGAAACTACCCGCGCAGCCTACCCAAAATAATATTTCCGGACTTTGTCCGTTTGCCATTAATTCCGCAACTGTAGGTACATGCATATGCTGGTATTTTAAGGTACAGGGAGCGCTACAACTAAAAGTACGATTCCCACTACAATAACAATAATCCCTATAGTGGCAATTCCCAGTGTTACGCCCCTACGGGCATTTCGATTTCCCGGGTCTTCGTTTTTTGCTTTATTCCCGATTACAATTGCTAAAATAGCCAATGGAAGTGACAAAAGACCAAGTCCGGGTACCAGTAAACCAAACAATGCGATCAGGCCCAGGATATAGGCTGTTTTGCCTTTATCCCTTTGACGCTTCCCGGTTGGTTTAAAAGTTTGTTTTTTTAATTTATGTTGAAATAATTTTAGTGCAATTTTTTCTTTTAGCGACAATTTTTTACCTGTTAACTGATACACCCGTTTAGGCATCACAGTAAATAGTGAAGAATAAGGATGTACCGGGACCGGTCTTTGTTGGACAACAGTAACAGTGGTAACAGTACTATGAATGCCTGGCACTATTGAACTGCAGTTTGCGGTCAAAACGCAATAAAAACAAAACACAAGTAGCAGGCAATATCGCATGGTGGTTATTCTATATTAAAAATAAGTGGCTTTTGATTATTATCAAATAAATTAGCGGGTTATTGAGCGGGAACGTTAATTTTGAAGACTTACGATGCGGATAAAAAAAATATTTCAAAAGTTGGGCAATTGGGAACTGTGGAATTTCTATATATTATATGCCCCGATAAGTCCCGTATGGTTCTGGTACTGCCTTCGCAGCGGGTCCATGTGGTTTTTCAGTTCATCAAATCCAACCATCACTTTTGGAGGTTTTGAGGGCGCAGGTAAGAAGGAAATGTATGATCAATTACCTCCCGATCTGGTGCCCCGTACTATTTACATCATGCATGATCTTCCTTACGAAGAGGTTAAAAAAAGGATCACCGAGGCAGGGTTTACCTATCCCTTTATCGTGAAACCCGATATTGGTATGAAAGGTATTTTGTTCAGGAAGATCGATACCGAGGAACAATTGATCAAATACCATGAAAGGATACCTGTTGAATATATTGTACAGGACCTGGTGGAACTACCTGTAGAGGTCAGCGTATTTTATTATCGTTACCCGCTCAATGAAAAAGGCACCGTGAGTGGATTTATCGATAAGGAATTGCTGCATGTAAAAGGAGATGGCATCCATACATTAAAAGAGCTGATAGCCCTGCATCCGCGGGCCATGCACCGCATGGAAGAAATGGAGCATCGCCATGGTCATCGCTTCGACAGGATCATACCCGAAGCAGAGATATTTTACCTGTCCTATGCGGGCAATCATAATCGCGGCGCTCATTTTACCAATTTGCATAGAGAGATCGACGCGCAACTTCACCAGGTGTTTGATGAATTAAGCCATTATACCGGTAAATTCTATTATGGCCGCTATGATATTAAAACAACATCCATTGAAGATCTGAAAAAGGGGAAAAATTTTTTCATTCTTGAGTTTAATGGATGTGGGGCTGAGCCCAATCATATTTACGACTGTAATATGAGTATCTGGAAAGCTTATGGGGTTATACTACAACACTGGAAAGCGTTATTTCTCATCAGCAGATACAACCACCGGAACGGCGTACCGTACTGGTCATTTAAAAGAGGCTGGGATTTTCTTCGCGCATCCAGCAGGCATTTTAAATTGCTGGAGAAGTACGATTGATAATTATTGATCTGGCTAACCGAAATCTTCTGCTCTATAACTGAATCAAGCCTTCTTTCTTCGTATTTTCGCCCGATGCGACCCCTGATGAAAATTTTTTTCACCGGTATGCTTGTCAGCTTTCTTGGTTCCCTGCCGTTGGGTACATTGAATATAGCTGCCATGCAGATCGCTATTTCCGATGGGGTAATGCAGGCGATCCTTTTCTCAACCGGATCGTTGCTGGTAGAGATCGTTTATGTGCGGATATCGCTGGTCGCAATGGACTGGGTCCGCAAACAGGAAAAACTATTCAAAGCGCTTGAATGGGTTACACTTGCTATTGTAGTAGCACTGGCCGTCTCCAGTTTTTATGCGGCGCTACATCCCACCGTTACAAAAAATGTTTTCCTGGATACACCGATCCCCGCCATCTTTCTGGGAATGATGATGTGTGCCGTCAACCCGGTACAGATACCATTCTGGTTTGGCTGGAGCACGGTATTGTTTACAAAAAAGATCCTGCTGCCCCGCAAGGATCATTATAATTCGTATATCATCGGGATAGGTATCGGTACATTTTTGGGCAACTGTGTTTTTATATTCGGGGGATTACTTATTGCCAATAAGATCAACAATAACCAGAATATTTTGAACTGGGTGATCGGTGGAATCTTTGCCATTACGGCCCTTATACAGGTCTGGCGGATGGCAAAGAAAAAAGACACCGTCCATAAACTCGAACATCCGGAAGAGATTACGGACAGGATAGAGGGGCAGGTAGAACGGATTGAAGAAAGCCTGGATAAGATCACTCATCACAAAGAGGAATAGATCAATTAATAAAGACCAGTTATGGCAATCAAAGATGCGTTTATCGCTGAATTGAAATATGAAGCAGCGTTAACAAAAAAAATACTGGAACGCGTACCAATCGACCAGAAGGACTGGAAACCGCATGAAAAATAGATGTCGATTGGC
>CAZGSG010000268.1:1653-7998 GCA_964528095.1 uncultured Terrimonas sp. | reverse complement strand
GTACGAATTCATGAATGGCGGTATTATTCTTACCCGTCTTATTCAAAAACCCCTGTCTTAATTCATGTTTCGATAAGATCATTACATTCTGTAAAGGTCCGGTACCCACCATACCCAGTGTATCCCGATCGGCGCCTTTTTGGTCAAACTCTGTATTAAAAGAATCGGGGTACAATAATACTTCGCGTAGATTGATATATTGCCATTCTGGAAATCCAAAGATGGGTATAATGGCGCTGGCAGCAATTAATACCCGGTCAAGATCTTCTACAGTGGTGTTAACCCCACTTATTCGCACCTGCGATAGAAAGTCCTGCATGCGTACTTCAAATTCGTTTTTTTTTGAAGCATCCAATTGCTCATAAAATACAACCTGTTCAAGTAAAATCTGTTTGTAACTAACGGGTATTGGCAATAACGGCACAGGCTTTCTTTTTCGCACAAAGATGAGGAGCACAATAAGAAAGAGAAGGGCCAGTATCAGTATGATGAACAGGAAACTATCCATAATTAATATGAATATAAGTGTTTCTTATTTTTCTTTAATAATAACCTTTTCTTTCCTGGTTTATTTTTGAGTTTATCTTACCTGAACAATCATGTATATTTCCGGTAGAAATGAAAAGAATTAAAACGCCAGCGTATCGCCGGCCCTATGTATTAATCATTGGTATGCTGCTGCTGGGTTGCCAAAAACAGGTCAATGCCCAGGTTATAGCGACAAAATTTGCTGCAACAGCTATCGCCAAAGAAATATTACCAGGAGTGGTCGATGAAGCTTCAGGCATAGCCGACAGCAAAATAAATCCCGGCTATTTATGGATTGAGCAGGATAGTGGTAATCCCAATGACCTGTTTTTAATGGATCGTGAAGGGCGTATAGAAAAAAAGATAAACATCAAACCAGCGACCAACCGAGACTGGGAAGATATAGCCGTTGGCAACGGCCCTGTAAAAGGTACCAGTTATATTTATCTGGCAGATATAGGCGATAACAAGCGACTTCACAAAGAGTATTTTATTTACCGTTTCCCCGAACCGGCCGCTGCTGTCGATACCGTCTTTATTGCCGACAAGCTCAGCTTCAAATATCCTGATGGTTCACATGATGCGGAAGCGATATTGGTAGACCCTAAAACCAGCGATATCTATATTATTACCAAAAGAGATGCTGTTTCTCTTATTTTCAAATTCCCTTACCCGCAAAATACTACTGGTTTGAATACTGTGGTATATGTAGGGTCGCTTGCCTATAATGGCGTGGTGAGTGCAGCCTGTTCTGCCGATGGACAGGAGATCATTATTAAAACATATCTCTCCCTGAATTACTGGAAAAGGAAAAAAACAGAAAGTATAGAACAGGCATTAAAGAGGAAACCTGTCCAGTTAAAATATTTGCCAGAGCCTCAGGGTGAGGCTGTTTGTTTCAGAAATGACCGCTCAGGTTTTTATACACTGAGTGAAAGGCCTGCTTCCTTTGCGGCAGTCAGTCTCAATTTTTACAAACGGGAATAAGCCTACCGTTTGTCTTATTCTTTATTAAGGCAACGACTGCACCATCTATTATATTGATTAAACAGCTAACTTTAAGAACACGCCTTACAAATCAATAAAATGAAAAAGATCATTCTTATAGTCTCTTTACTAACAGCGACCATTACCTGTTTAGTAGCACAACCCGACAGTGTCCGGCTTTATAAAAAAAGTTCGGCAATGATACCGATGCGGGATGGGGTGAAATTATATACAGTCATTTTCACTCCTGTTAACCCTGGTAAGTTGAGCCCTCTTTTGATCCAGCGTACTCCATATGGTGCAAATTCTCCTGTTCCCGATGATTCCACGATACAAACTTCGATGCTTGGTTCACTTTATACGATGGCAAAGGGAGGATATATTTTTGTGGTACAGGATATACGTGGCAAGTATAAGAGTGAAGGAACAATGAAGATCCATCAGCCACTGATCCACCGGGAGGTAAAGGGTGCTGTAGATGAGAGTACAGATACCTGGGATACGGTTGACTGGTTGGTCAGGCATGCGAATGGGAATAATGGCAAAGCTGGAATATTCGGCATCTCTTATCCCGGCTGGCTTGCATTGGTTGGCGCTGTTGATCCTCACCCTGCTTTGAAAGCGGCATCGGAACAAGCCTGTATGGGGGATCTTTTCCTGGGTGATGATTTTCACCATAACGGAGCTTTCCGGTTGAGCTATGGCATGGAATATACGTATGAGGTGGAGTTTGACAAAACAACGGATAGTGATTTTCCATTTCCGCAGTATGATCTTTATGACTGGTACCTTAAACTTGGCTCACTTAAAAACGTAAATGAAAAGTATTTTCATAATAAGATTCCTACCTGGAATAGTTTTGTGGAGCACCCGAACTATGATGCGTACTGGCAGAAAAATTCACCCTTAAGCTATATCCAGTATGCACAGATACCTCAGTTGCATGTAGGCGGTTATTACGACCAGGAAGATATCAATGGCCCTCAGCTCATGTATGGGCATATGGAGAAGAAGGATACTTTCAACCGCAATTATATTGTACTGGGTCCCTGGAATCACGGGCAATGGGGCAGGAGCAAGGGAGACAGCCTGGGGAAAATCGCTTTTGAAAGTAATACCGGTATTTGGTTCAGGGAATTACAAAAGAAATGGTTTGACTATTGGTTAAAAGGGATCGGTGATGGAAAGTTTGATGAGGCCACCTGTTTCCAGACCGGTGCAAATAAATGGCAAACCTATACCAGTTGGCCTCCCCGTGAGACTACTATTAAAAAACTATATGCGGGTAAAAACAATACAGCTTCTTTTAATAAGCCTGTTCTTTCTTCCGGGTATGCTAGCTATACCAGTGATCCGGCAAAACCTGTTCCTTACAGAGCGTTGCCGATTGAAGCAACTTATGGACCGGGCAGTCGTTGGCGTCCCTGGCAGGTAGAAGACCAGCGGTTTGTGTCCAATCGCCCGGATCTTGTCAATTTTGTAATGGATTCATTGACGGAAGATCTTACCGTAACAGGAAAAGTGCTGGCTCATTTGTTTGCCAGTACCAGTGGTACAGATGCCGACTGGATCGTAAAGCTGATCGATATCTATCCTGATTTTGATACAAAGAGTTTATCAATGAGCGGATTCCAGTTCCCGGTTGCAATGGAAGTATTCAGGGGGCGATTTAGAAAAAGTTTTGCAGCTCCTCTTCCGCTTGTTCCCAATAAACCCGAGGAATTTGTGATCGATCTGCATGATATCAATCATACATTTAAAAAAGGCCATCGGCTAATGATACAGGTACAAAGTACCTGGTTCCCGCTTATTGATCGTAATCCCCAGAAGTATGTGCCCAATATATTTGAAGCAAAGGAGACAGATTTTATAAAAGCAGAACAACGGATCTATTTTACCGATAAATATCCTACTTATCTTGAATTGCCGGTAATAGCCAATTAACCCTTTAATACAAGAAGCCATCATACCGGATATATGATGGCTTTCTTTGTTTCGATCTTTACATTCTTTAGTTATAAGTGAAAATGATATTGCTGGTATTGACTGGCGCCCCTGGCAGGCCATTTTTTACAACTGCACGTTCAGGAAGACCATTTGCCTTATAAGTATAGGTGTAGGTATACCTGTCTTCTAATTGCTGGTTTTCATCAAAGTGATTCTCAAGCGTGATATTATTTTTCGATACTGGCTGAAGCAACAGTGCCAGCAGATCACGATGTTCGAATAAAGGGTTTGTTTTGTTATCATACTCGCCGATCACATGTCCGGAACGCAATAACTGCCCCGGTGTGCCGCCCGCCATCAGGACGATTGTTTCTGTTGCATTGCCCGCTGCATTGTAAGTAAAGCGAAACTCCAGGAATGGATCGGAGGTATTGCCTTGCACTGCGTAAATAGTTGCTGTCTTCAGGAAATTGTTTTCGAACACATAATTTGTATAAGCGATCTTTTGTACGCCCTGGAAAATATCGGCCCTTTTCAGCACATTATTTTCATATACCGCTTCAATTTTTCGGCCATCTGCGGCAGTCAGGGCGTCGATTTTTTTATTTGCATTATAGGTGATATTGAAATCTACCAAGTCACCTCCAGTATTCAGATCTGTCTTTACGGTTGTTTTTTGAACTATTCCTTCGGCATTGTATTCAAACCGAATAAAATCGTCACCGTTTTCGTATTCCTGGATCCTTGATCCGTATGGGTTATCCTGATGTGGAGAATCATCCTTGTCTTTTTTGCAGGATGGGAGACTGGCTAACATGGCGGTAAATAGAATTACCGAAGTAAATAAATGTTTCATTTTTAGGTTTAGTGATTATTGGTTAAAAATAATTTCAGTGCAAAGGAAGGAGGGGGTAGCTGCTGGTAAAAAGTTAAAGTGTATGAACTGCTCCAGGCGTAAGTTTAATTGCAAGAAATATCACTTGAAAAAACAGGCAGAATGCAAAAAATGGCTGGCAACACAGTTTTACCTATTTTTATGAGATACTTTTATAGATGAATAGAATACGACCAGATGTGGATATCGTGAATGACCTGTTAAAGGCAGTATTGCTTGCACAGCCCCTATCATCATTTACCCAAAGCCTTTTACAACAATACCAGGAACGGGGAAGTCTGAGTAAAAAACAATTACAGGGTTTGTATAATAAGGCTGCAGGGCTAACAGATATTCCCGCCGGAAAACTGGCAACACTGGAAGCAATGATCCTCAAAAGACCAAATCGGTATAAATCAGCCTTGCCCTCCCATACTCCTTTATATGAAAAAGATGAGAAAAACGGCGAGATGATAGAAGCTATACTCGTAAAATACCCGCAACATAAAAGAGTTCTTTTTTTTAAGGTCAAATATGAAAACAATGAGCCGCTTTCTGCAATCGAAATAGCGGAGTTGCAGAAATTCAGCAAGCTGTTAAAATAGTTCGGGTATTACTATTTGTAAAGATCAGTAGCAGCTAAGACTTGGTGCATAATGGAACCGGGAAACTTTAGGTTGCGGCGAACTCCGGTAGTAATTAAGAACAAATAGCTTTGTTTATTGCTACTTTTTTATCCATTTCCACTGCATTCTTATCCATCCTGTATTTTTTCAAATAATAAGTGGAGATTTAAAGACATAAAGAATATTGTAATGATAAAAATAATTCTTGGTTTGCTGTGTATGCTTGCCGTAATAAACCTGCCTGCGCAACCGGTAAAGGAACATGGCCAACTGAAAGTAGAAGGGGTACAACTAAAAGATGAAAAAGGAAATGACGTGGTATTGCGGGGCATGAGTTTTGGCTGGCATTGTCTGTGGCCAAGATTTTACAATGCAGGCGCGGTGCAATGGTTACATAAAGACTGGAACATAAGTGTTGTAAGGGCAGCATTGGGAGTGGAACTTGGGAATGATGCCTATCTTAAAAGGCCGGATTGGTCCAAGCAAAAGATAAAAGCAGTGGTGGATGCTGCCATCAGGGAAGATATTTATGTGATTATAGACTGGCATAGCCACAATATCAACCTGAAAGAAGCCAGGGAGTTCTTTGTAGAAATGGCGACACTTTACGGAAAGAAACCACATGTTATCTACGAGATCTTTAATGAACCTGACGAGGAAACATGGCCGGCTGTAAAAGAATATTCCGAAGAGATCATCGCCGCTATCCGGGCAATTGACCCTGATAATATCATACTGGTAGGTTCGCCGCATTGGGACCAGGATGTACATATTGCTGCAGATGACCCGATCAGAGGCTATACAAACCTGATGTATACACTACATTTTTATGCAGCTACGCACAAGGATGAGCTTCGCAAAAGAGGAGATTATGCGATCAGCAAAGGACTGCCCATTTTTATTTCTGAATCCGCGGGAATGGAAGCCTCTGGTGACGGCGCGCTTAACGAGGTGGAATGGAACAAATGGATTGACTGGGCGGAAAAGAATAAGCTAAGTTGGGTGACATGGTCGGTATCTGATAAACAGGAGACCTGTTCTGTATTATTGCCATCTGCCAATAGCGCTGGTAAATGGAAAGACCGTGATCTGAAAGAATCAGGCATAAAAACAAGAGCCCTTATCAGAAAATATAATACCACGGATTAGGCTGTATCCCTGCAATAAATTGTTTTGTATTAACTTAGTTGTTTAGCACAATATGAAATATTTTATTGCTATTTTATTGTTGCTGTCCTGCACAGCACATTCACAACAGTCCTCTATGCTTAATCATTCGCTCGATTCGATCTTTCTTGCTTATTTCAAAAACGGCGAGCCTGGTGCTGCGGCATAGCTGGTAAAAGACGGAAAGATCATTTATCAGAGAGGATTTGGTATTGC
>CAZGSG010000268.1:0-1643 GCA_964528095.1 uncultured Terrimonas sp. | reverse complement strand
GCCGATATCAATACAAAAGAACCCATCACCACAAAAACACTATTCAACCTGGGCTCTATCAGCAAGACGATTGTGGCCTATGGTATTTTGAAGCTGGCAGAAGAAGGCAGGTTATCTCTTTCCGATGATCTGTACAAGTATTTTCCGGAGTTCAAAAATAAGGAGATCGCAAAAAAAGTAACGATCCTTCATTTGCTTACCCATACTTCCGGTCTGCCTGATAGCAGGAATGTGGAAGCGGCGCATGAGTTCTGGCTGACGGCAAAAGATGAAGAAAGCTGGGCGCCTTTATTACAGACTGAAAAATTTGAATTTGAACCAGGTACAAAATATAAATACTCCAATCCTGCATTTAATGGACTGGCATTGATCATTGAAAAGGTAACAGGGAAGAAATGGCAGGAGTACATTACTTCGGCAATATTTAAGCCATCAGGAATGAACATCTCTACTATAACCGATGGCCCGCATCCAGCCAGTGGCGTATCGCATGCATATGTTGTGAATGCAAAAAAGGAATTCGAAGAACTGGACTATGGCGAAGAACCAACTTTTGCCGCATCTGGAAATGGCGGTGTATGGAGTAATGTGGAGGAATTATGGAAATATGAGCAGGCAGTACAAAATGCACTTTTTTTGAATAAGGAATGGATTGCCAGGTCGAGGACAGTATATCCATTTACTGGCTGGAAAGGCGAACAGCCCTCCAGGCTTGGTCTTAGCTGGTTCCTGACCCGGCAAAATAACCTGGACATGATTGGGCACACCGGATCACAGGGAGGCTTTATCAGCGATTATTGCTGGTTTCCTGATAAAAAGATCTTTTATGTTCTTTTATGTAATATCCCGAAACCGATCGAAGAGATCAGGGCCAAAGTAATTTCGCTTGTGCTTACGCAATGATCCAATATCCCACATCCCACATCCCACATCCAAAATCCAATATCAAATATCCAATATCTATTATCAACTATCCACCATCAAGCCCCTCCCCACCGATAAGTTTTTATATCCAGGCCAGCCAGGTCAAGCACACGGTCGACAACGGTAGAAGCAACTTCTTCCAGTGTCTGTGGCCTTGAGTAGAAAGAAGGGGTGGCGGGACAGATAATTCCCCCGGCGAGCGTAATGGTCTCCATGTTCCTGATATGAATCAGGTTATAAGGAGTATCGCGAATAACGCATATTAATTTTCTTCTTTCTTTCAGCACTACATCTGCAGCCCTTGTTATCAAATCATTCGACATGCCTGTTGCTATCCTCCCCAATGTACCCATCGAACAGGGAATGATGATCATCGTATCATATTGACCCGAACCTGACGCAAAGGGCGCCATAAAATCAGTTGTAGAATAAAGCGTGCCTGGCAGGGTATTATAGGATTCATCATGCAATTCAGTTTGCCATACCTGCCTGGCATTTGTTGTCATTACAATACCAAGTTCGCTCCACTGATGCTGAAGTAAAGCCAGTTTTGTAAGAATGGACCGGGCATAGATCGAACCACTTGCCCCCGTGATAGCGATGATAATTTTTTTCATATTTGTTATTGTAAGAGTACAAAATTGAGCAAAGCAACCGGAAGATATAAACTATTTACGCAAACGTTTGCTAAAATGTAACGGATTGAAAGTGAAATAGAA
>CAZGSG010000267.1:433-8032 GCA_964528095.1 uncultured Terrimonas sp. | reverse complement strand
ATACAGAAAAGGACAACACTGATCAACAACAAATAAAAAGGATAGATCAGGAATAACAGGGCCACAAGCACGGAATCAAAATGATCATTATGTTTTGTTTTGCTATAGGTGATTTTTTTCAAAGGGATATAAAGCGGAAAATGTAATAACCACCCGGCAATAGCCGGCAGGAACAGGATGACCCGTAGCAATACGGACGGCTTAATTTCAAGTAGTTCCTGTTGTTTTCGCGTATTTTCTTTGGGGATCTCAAAAACAAGTTTGTTTAACTGGTCTTCCAGCAATTTATTGAATTGCTGGTTGGCTGCGCCGCTGGCTTGAAAACCCGTAATGGAAGAAGCATCTATGATCTCCCCAAAATTAAGGAACAGGTTTTTCCCAAACCTGGTGAAGGAACTGTAGTTGATGCCAACGGGTAAAACCTTAAGCGGGATATTTTCTTTCCAGGTGCTTACAGCCAGTCTTGCTGTTCCTTTCTTCAGTGGTCGCAGGTGCCATTCGTTTATGCATTTGCCTTCACTGAAAATAAGTACGATCCCATTCTTCCTGAAAATTTCCTGGCAGGCAGAAAATGTGGTATAGTTTTCACCCAGGTTTTGAACGCCTTCGCTTGTTCTGTATACAGGTAGCAGGTGAAGGGAATGAAGCAGTTTACGGACAGCATTTTTCTTAAAGACATCTCCTCTTGCAAGAGAATAAACCGGGCGATCAAAGATGGTAGCCATAATGATGCCGTCAAGAAAAGAATTGGGGTGATTGGAGGCCAGCAGCAACGGCCCATTGGCAGCAAGTATGGCTGGCTTGTTAATAATGATCTTGCGGCAGAATATCTTTATTGCGAAACGGGCAATAATTTTTAGTAAGGAGTATAGCAGTTAGCAAAATTTCAGTGAATATAATGAAAAGCTTAGTTCACTTAAATGTAGTTGCAAATGAAACAATTAATGAGGCCAAAATTGGAATTCCATTCATTCTGAATTGGTAAAAAATAGCATTTAGACTCCAATTTCTTACCAATCTCCAACCACGTAGAGGATCCGAGGGGGAAGCACAACACGTGTAACCGTGCCTGATTATTAGCAAATAGCCAGGTGATGCCCAAATAGGATATCTTTCTTGTATTATAAATGTATGATTTTCAGCACTTTACATCTCTTTTATCTCCTTTATAAAACAGGCTCCTATTTCAGTAAATCTCCGCTCTTTGTTTTATCTTTGCTGCCCCGATTTTTTAAACCCTTCGGGATAATAAACATGTTTGAAAATTTGATTCAAAAACACTTAAACGCTGATGCACAGGAGACTGCTGCTGACTCTGTAGAGACTACAGGATCGGAAGTAGCTACAGCGACAACAACTGCACCTGTATACGCGGCTCCAACACCGCATGATGATTTTGACTGGAGCGTGGACAAAAGAAATGTTACTTCTTACACAAAAGAAGAAAAAGAAAAGTACGACAAGGTCTATGACAACACGTTCGTTCAGTTGAACGACGGCCAGTTGATGCATGGTACTGTTGTAGGATTAACAAAAACTGATGTTGTATTGAACATTGGTTTTAAAAGTGATGGTCTGATCTCTCTCAATGAATTCCGCGATCTGCAGAACCTGAAAGTAGGTGATGAAGTGGAAGTAATGGTAGTAGAGAAAGAAGACAGGGATGGTCACCTGAACCTGAGCCGCAAACAAGCCCGCACTACCCGTGCATGGGAAAGGATTGTGGAAGTACATAAAACAGGCGAAGTTATAACCGGTACTGTTACCTCTAAAACAAAAGGCGGCCTGATCGTGGATGTGTTTGGAATGGAAACATTCTTACCAGGTTCACAGATCGACGTTAAACCTGTAACTGATTACGATCAGTTTGTAGGAAAAACAATGGAGTTCAAAGTGGTTAAGATCAATGAAACCATCAAGAATGCCGTTGTATCTCACAAAGCATTAATTGAAAGCGATATCGAAGCACAACGTGCAGAGATCATGAGCAAACTGGAGAAAGGACAAGTACTGGAAGGAACAGTGAAGAACATCACTGACTTCGGTGCGTTCATGGACCTGGGTGGCCTGGATGGTCTGTTATACATCACCGATATTTCATGGGGACGTATTTCTCACCCGGGCGAAGTATTGAAGATGGACCAGAAGATCAACGTGGTTGTACTGGATTTCGACGACGAGAAAAAACGTATCAGCCTTGGTCTGAAACAATTGACTCCTCATCCATGGGATGTGTTGCCTGAGAATATCGTTGAAGGCAATGTAGTGAAAGGTAAAGTAGTCAACATTGAAGACTATGGTGCATTCCTTGAAATCATGCCAGGCGTAGAAGGTCTTGTTCACGTGAGCGAGATCACCTGGGCTAACACACCGATCAATGCGAAGGAATTCTTCAAATTGGGTGATGAGCATGAGGCGAAGATTGTTACACTGGACAAAGCAAGCCGCAAGATGAGCTTGTCTATCAAACAGCTTTCTCCTGACCCATGGAATGATATCGAATTGAAATTTGCTGAAGGAAGCCGTCATACAGGATTGGTGAAGAACATCACTAACTATGGCGTATTCGTAGAACTGGCGCCTGGCATCGGTGGTATGATCCATATCAGCGATCTGAGCTGGTTGAAGCGTTTCAATCACCCAAGTGAGTACACTAAGGTAGGTGCAAACATCGAAGTGGTGATCATGGGTATTGATAAAGAGAACCGCAAATTGCAGTTAGGACACAAACAACTGGAAGAAGATCCCTGGAATACGCTGCAGGATACCTTTGCTATCGGCACTATTCATGACGCTACCGTTCTTCGCCGCGATGATAAGGGTGCTGTAGTACAGTTACCTTATGGCCTCGAAGGATTTGCGCCTAATCGTCACCTTGTTAAAGAAGACGGCAAGTCTATTGGCGCTGATGAAACAGCCCAGTTCATGGTGATCGAATTCGACCGCAATGAAAAGAGGATCGTTGTATCTCATACACGTATATGGGAACAAGGACAGGTAGAAGAAAAAGAAGCTGCAAAGAAAGAACAAAGGGCTGATGCAGAGAAGACCAAGAAAGCTGTTAAGAATATCCAGGGCAAAGTAGAAAAAGCTACTTTAGGTGACCTGGGTGTACTGGCAGATCTGAAGAAGAAGATGGAAGGCGGCGCTGATTCAGAAGAAACTAAAGCTGAATAAGACCGTTTTACTGACCTGATATTGAAGGCTGCCGTTAGATCGGCAGCCTTTTTTTTGAGTAAAAATTCAAAATTAAAAAATCAAAATTCACAATAGACCCTGTTTAGCGGGGTGCATTTTTACGTTTTGATTTTTTTAATTGTCCCCCTTGTTGTGTGTTCTCCGATGGGATTTTCAACCAGATGGTTTACCGGCAGTATCAACCTCTATGGCGGAGTCTATTGTTCATTCTGCTACTATTACAAATCAATTTCTTTCATTTGCTCCTGAGGAACATCCTGTTTATAGTCAATACCGCACACAAACCTATAGACTCCGGAGGAGTCGCCTCATTTAGCAGGAGGCTCCTCCGGAGCCAGCACTGTCAGCGAGCTCTTTTCTATAAACAGAAGGCTTCTCCGAAGCCAGTGCAGGCCTCGGATAATCTGTAAAACCTGGTAGTTGATCTGACAAATAGTTCCTCTTAAAAAGATTGATCTTGTCGGGTCAAAATATTTTCCCGGCAAATTCTCTTTTGCATGTAAGAGGACATTGACAGGGAATACTAATAGATTACAATTGTCTTGATACTCTAAACCAGTCTCGCTATTGTCCGTAAGATCAAACAGTGGTTATTACAAATTAAAACTGATATAAACTAACGATCTTGTCGTTATCTGAATAAGCGTCCCTAATCATATTAGTTATTTGATGGTATATGATAAGTAAAATATCTGCATCTTTTATTTTTATATAAGTAGTTGTTTATTAAATAACAATACAATCGAATCGTAAAACTACTAGTTGATTATATGAAAATTTTCCTGGTAAATATTTGCATAATTCAAAAATCGCCGTATTTTGTGCAGGAATTCAAGCCTATTACATACAGGCAATTCATCCGTAACATCCCATCCTATTAACATCCGCTGTTACCCAATTCTCTTCCTGTTAAACTCTCTCTCCAAAATTTCTGAAAAGCTTTAAGGTTTTCTGCTGGCTATTATTTGCTGCAGTCGCCACCATTATCTCTGTGTCATAGCCCTTCGACAACCCTTTGGACACGACCTTTTAATTATAACCCTAAAGCAATGAACATGAAAACAATTTTTTCATCAGTTACAGCTATGCTGTTACTTTCAACCCTGGGCGTATTTGCCCAGCCAACTCAAACTCCGGACCCGGTAACTGGTAATGTCAATAATTGCATTATCGTAGGTGCAGGAGGAGTTCCACTGGATGAATGTCCGTTGAACTCAAATAACTTTCAATCTGATTTTCGAAATGGTGTTTATAACAGGGGCAATAACTCCAATCATTTTGGTGCAGGAGCAATATGGAGATACGCGAATGTTGGTACGATCGGTGCCAATGTGGTTAATGCGGAGATAACGATCAATAGTCTTTATAACGCGGTAGTGGCAGACGCGCAATCAGGATCAGGAGAAAAGCTGGAAGATGACGCGGCGCTGGATCAGAATAATAATTCTATCACGCGTTTCTTTGCTCCCAAGATCGGACCCGATGTAAACTTACGAAACAATGACAGGCAGGGATATGTTCAGTTCACGATCACTTTTTATAACGGTTCAATAGGAAATGGATATACTACTTTGTTTCCTATTACCAACCTGAACTATGTGCATTATGATATTGACGGTTCTTACGAAAGCGGAGGCGCTAATAACGCGGCCTGGTTTCGCGAAACAGGCGCTGCTTTACAGGATGCAGCTCCCCCGGCTAAATTTGTTGTAACCGTTTCGAGCGGCACAGAGTTAAAAGCTTATAACTATACAGATAATGGTGGTACAACAAACTGGTCTGGTTATGCAGGTACTGTTTATGAGAGAACCGGTGTATCAAGATGTTCACAGACTGCCGTTTCGTATCGCTATACCGCGGGCCGGTCTTCAGTAACATTCAGAATGGGATATAGTTTTAAAGCAGGAAGTAACGGGTATAATATCGGCAACGGTGCAAGACAGTATGGAGCAACATTCGGTTGTTATGAGTTTCCAAGCGCTATTACCTTACCAGTACGATTAATTGACTTTTCAGGAAGCTATAGAAATGGATCAACAGGGCTGAACTGGGAAACAGAAAGCGAATTGAATTTTGATTATTTCGAAATACAACGCAGTGCAAACGGTAATGACTATACGGCAATAGGTACCAAACCATCACAATCGACCGGTGCGGGTAAACAAACATACCAGTATACGGATGATCTTTCAAACACAAATGGTTCAGTATTCTATTACCGATTGAAGATGACGGATAAAGACGGGCAGTTCAAGTACAGTAATGTGATCATGATTCGGAAGGAATCAAAGACGATAAATGGCATTACGCTGAACCCTGTGCCAGTAAGAAGTAGTGTGGCATCTTTACGATTCAGTTCAACAGGAACAAGTGCCGTTAACCTCAGGGTCATTGATATGGCAGGTAAAACGGTCTTGCAGCAACAAAATAAAGTATACGGCGGTAACAATACGATTTCACTGAACAATCTTGATCGTTTGCAGCCAGGTATTTATATGCTGCAGATGGAGAATGGAGGCGAGGTCAATTCGATCAAGTTTTCTGTGGCGAGATAAAAGCTAAGTAGCCGTTCGCATATTCTCTTTTATTAGGATATGATCAGGATGATCTCTCAGAAGGTACCGTTGGACAATTAACATTAATTCAATAACCGCCCCAGAGGCCGGTCATTATACATCTTTCATTGCTAAGGGTACAATTTCGAGCCCCGGATTCTTCCGGGGCTCTCTCTTTTTTATACCGGCCATATGAATGAACACAAATGCTTAATTTGGGGTTATTATTCAGTAGCTCAATATCTTGTCATGGCGTCGATTACAGAAAGGTTAAAGAATTTTAAGCTGGTTCGCAAGATTGTATACATGGTGGTTGGATTTTTTTCTTACCCTGGGTTAGTCATAGTCAATAAACTAAAGATCACCGGCACAGAGCATATCAAGGACCTTCCCCGGGAGAATGTATTGTTTGTAAGTAATCACCAGACCTATTTCGCAGATGTAATAACCTTTCTGCATATTTTTTGCGCGGTAAAATGGGGTAAGGCCAACAGGCTTGGAGTGCCTTATTATTTATTAAATCCATTCACCCGTGTAAACTATGTTGCAGCTGAACAAACCATGAAAGGCAGTTGGATCAGCCGCTTGTTTACACTGGCGGGTGCACTGACTGTAAAACGGACCTGGAATGAGGGAGCGACCAAAGAGGTGAGAAAAGGGCTTGATCCTTCTGATACCCGGAAAATAACCAGGGCGCTTTCAAAAAACTGGGTCATCACTTTTCCACAGGGTACAACCAAACCCTTTGCTCCGGGCAGAAAAGGAACAGCGCTTATTATTAAACAAAATAAACCGGTGGTTGTCCCTGTCATTATTAATGGCTTTTGGCGCGCCTTTAATAAACAGGGCTTGAAATTTAAAAAGAAAGGTGTTTTGTTGACGGTCCGATTCAAGCCACCACTTACGATCGACTATGATGCTTCTTCGGAAAATATACTTGCGCAGATCATGGATTCTATTGAGCAGAGTAAGGAGTATATGCTAAAAGGACGGCATCATTTGCCGGTTAAATAATAATATCGGCGTACCGGGTTGGTTTTTATATTTTTACTGTTTACTTTCAGATTACTTTTTGTTATATGAAAGAAAAGCCAGCGACGATTAAGGAAATAGCCCAACGGTTGAACGTATCTGTTTCAACAGTCTCCAGGGCTTTGCATGATCATCCAAGCATTGGACTTCGTACCAAAATGCAGGTACAGCAACTGGCACAGGAATTAAACTACGAGCCTAACCAGGCGGCTATCTCATTCAAACAGGGGAAAACATTTACACTGGGCGTTATTCTTCCCAACCTGGGCGAAGAGTTTTTTTCAATGGCCATAAATGGTATCGAGGATATAGCGACTAATAATAATTATACGGTGCTCATTGGTCAGTCTCATGATGATGTAGAACGCGAAAAAAAGATATTGGATACTATGCGAAGACATCGCGTAGATGGTTTGCTGGTATCCATGTCAAAGAATACAACCTCTTACGAGCATTTTGAAGCATTAAAAAAATACTCCATACCCGTTGTTTTTTTTGACAGGGTACCGGATTCGGAGGAAGCCTATACGGTTTCCTGCAATTTAAAGGACAGCTCTGCCAAACTGGTGGACTGGCTGATAGAGCAGGGGCATAGTTCGATAGGGTTTATCAAAGGTCCTGATACGATGTTGCCTTCCCAGGAGCGGTTAAACGGATTTCTTGAAGGACTGAAAAAGAATAAGATCCCGGTTGATGAAAGCTATATTGTGCAGACCGATCTGACAAGGGCCAAAACGCTTGAGGCGATAGGCCAGTTATTAAAGCTGAAAAAAAGGCCCACCCGTATAGGTCAATCATTTTTCCCTGTCCAGCG
>CAZGSG010000267.1:0-423 GCA_964528095.1 uncultured Terrimonas sp. | reverse complement strand
AGCTGAAAAAAAGGCCCACCGCTGTAATAGCGTTTAATGATTATGTGGCCCTGGACGTGATCAAATATTGTCGTAAGGAAGGCCTGAAGATCAACAAGGATATTTTTTTCGTCAGCTATGCGAATCTCCCGGTTACCAGTTATCTCGACGATCGGCCCGCGGCTTCGGTAGAACAATTCCCCTACGAACAGGCAGAAAAGGCCACTGCCATACTTTTACGCCTGATTGCCGGCGACGATGTGCCGCAGATAGCACACAGAACCGTGTTGGAAGGCAAGGTGATTCTCAATGAAGAATTGTTATAATTCTCCTGTAAAAGGTTTAAAATCATTTTTTTATTTTGTCTCGCACACTTATTTTTGCCGCGGAGCGCTGGCAGAGTGGTCGATTGCGGCAGTCTTGAAAACTGTTGACTGTAACAGG
>CAZGSG010000266.1:0-8102 GCA_964528095.1 uncultured Terrimonas sp. | reverse complement strand
ATATGATGGTATGAGTTAAGGAGGTTTTTCACTGCGTGAAAAGGCAGCTGCTGATCGGGGTGCAGTTTTCACTTCAGTGAAAACGCACTGTTAGCTCTTTACTTCAACCGATAATAAATGTATAAATAGTCTGGCTATTCCTTAGCCCCTTATCTCTGTTAGCTCTGTGTGAAACCTATTGCTGTGTTAGTGATGCAGGAACAAGAAGGGTAATTCTTCAATCTCTACCCCTTTAGAAGTTATATAATCGAAACAGAAAGGTCGTTCCAAAATCCTCTGCGCAAAATCACTCTCAGCCAATCCCGAACCAACTACCGATAAGCCATTAATAAAAAAAATCGTCTATTTCTTCACGCCTGTTTATTATTCTGTAGATCTTTCAAAAACTGCGAAGGCGTTTTGCCGAACTCTTTTTTAAACGCTTTGGTGAAATAGGACTGTGTCTGTATGCCTACGCTGTACATCACCTCGGTAAGCGATATGTCTTCTGTAGTCAGTAATTGCGCGGCTTTTTTGAACCGGATAGTCCGTATGAACTCACCAATAGATTGACCGGTTATTTTTTTAATTTTCTGGTAAAGCTTGGTTTTACTCATGCCAACCTGGGTGCATATATAGTCTACATCCATATCCGGCGTGGCAAGATTCATTTCAATAATATGAATTAGCTGCTCCAGGAACTCTTTATCCTTAACCGTATGCACTAGATCTTTTGCATCGGCGTATTGATCCTTTGCATACCGATCTTTCAGATTCTGTTTCTGTTGGAAGATATTGCGTAATGTCAGTTGGAGCAATTGCATGCTCAATGGTTTTGCAAAGTAAAAATCCGCACCCGATTCAACACCTTCTATCCTGGAAGCCAGCGCGTCTTTAGCGGTCAGCATCAGGAAAGGAATATGGCTGGTCTCAATGTTATCCTTAATGTGTTTACAAAATTGCAGGCCGTCCATTCCCGGCATCATTACATCACTGATGATGAGGTCGGGAAATTCATCCTTCGCTTTTTGCAGCCCCGATGATCCGTCTGCAGCTTCTGATATTTCGTACTGTGTGTTCAGGCTTTCTTTCAAAAACCGCCGCAGTTCTTCATTGTCTTCTACGATAAGTATATGAATTTTGCTGGTTTCGTTCAGTGTTTCAACAAGTGCATTATCAGCAGTCGGGTATGGCTGCTCATCTTTTTGGTGCAGGCTTTCCAGTCTTGTACTGGGTTCGCTGCTATTCTGCACCCATCTTTCTTTTGTTTCATAATCATCCCTGCTCACAGGTATGCCAATGATGATCTCGGTGCCTTTGTTGCGTTCACTGTATACATAAATATTGCCTTTATGAAGGGTGGTCAGGCTTTTTACAAATGCGAGCCCTATGCCTGATCCCATATGCGTCTCATTGATCTTGTAATAACGTTCAAACAGGTGGTCTATGCTTTCTTTGGAGATACCAATGCCATTGTCCTTAATCCTGAAATAAACATAACGTTTACCCGCGTAGTCATTTTTTAATACCAGTTCATTTTCAAACGCGGGCTTGAATTGATCGAGCGATTCCATCACCTCTACCTGTATCATACCCCTGTCGCTTGTATATTTAAACGAATTAGCTATCAGGTTGATCATGATCTTTTCAAGGATCTGCCGGTCAAACCAGGTATCTTCTATTCCAGGTGGGACCTGTATGGTAAAACGCATATTTTTCTGCAAAGCCAGTTCGCTAAACTCTTCGGATAGTTCGGCTAAGAAAATATCGATATGCCCCGGCATCACATTCAATTTTAATACACCCGATTCTGATTTCCGGAAATCCATAAGTTCGTTGATCAGGTTCATTAGCCGGTTCGCGTTTCGGTACATTACCTGGTAATTATGCCGGGAACCAGGTGCCGCTTCTTCTTTTTGTAATTTTTCTAACGGACCAAGAATAAGTGAAAGGGGTGTGCGGAACTCGTGCGATATGTTGGTGAAGAACTGTAGCTGTACCTGGTGGATTTCTTCTTTCTTTTTCTCTTCCAGTTTACGGAGCTCCAGGTTTCTTCTGAAAAAGTAGAACCAGATAATTCCACCCACGGTCAGAATGACGATCAGTGTTTTGAACCACCAGGTATCCCAGAAGGGAGGTGTAATGATCACTTCGATAGTACGTTCCTCTTCATTCCATACCCCATCATTGTTCGATGCTTTTACCCTGAAGGTATATGTGCCGGGCCTTACATTAGTATAAGATGCTTTGCCTTCATTGCCAATATGATTCCAATCCTTATCCCATGCTTCCAGCTTATAGGCATACTGGTTGTTTTCCAGTGCCGTGTAATTCAGTGTCGCGAAATCGAAGGAGAATGTTGATTGTTTGTAAGCGAGTTGTATTCTTTTTGTGAAACTGATATCAGTATGCAGGGGAGATTCACTTTCCCCGGCAATGACCTTTTTATTTGATAGCTGGAAATCGGTAATATAAACAGGGGCAATAAAATTATTGGTCTTGATATTTTCGGGATAGAATGTATTGAAACCATTTACCCCACCAAAAAATAGCTGACCATTTTTTGTTTTCAGATAGGCATTTGCCTCGAATTCAAGTCCCTGCAATCCATCGATGGTATTATATTTTTTAAAAGTTTTAGTATCGGGATTAAAGCGGGTAAGTCCATTAGAAGTCGAGATCCAGAAGTTTCCCTGGTCGTCTTCGGCCATGCCTTTTATAAATGTAGTAGAGAGATCTGCAACCTCAGTATACAAACGGAATTGATCTTTGGCAGCTTCAAAATAATATAAACCTGCCTGCCCGATCCATAAACGATTTTTGCTATCGGTAAAGATCACCCGAAGGTCAGGGGCTTTTTCTGTATTGGTAAAGTAATGCGTAAAATGTCCTGTGGATGTATGATAACAATTCAATCCACCATCGTCTGTACCGATCCAGATATTCCCGGCATGATCCTCACCAAGCGATACGATATTGTTTCCGGTGATCCTGGTCTTTTGTTGCGCGTCACCAATGATACGGGAGAATTTTTTTGTCTTCCGGTCCAGCATGTTTAGTCCGCCATAGTAGGTAGCTATCCATAGATTTTTTTGACTGTCTTCGAATATCTGCTGCACGTAGTTGGAGCTGATGGAATTGTTGTTGGATGGGTCGTTTACAAAACGCGTAAAGCTCTCATTATTCCGGTTGAAGAGACAAAGACCGCCTCCCCATGTCGCAATCCATAGGTTTCCCTCGCTGTCTTCCGTAATATCCAGTACTTCATTGGAGCTGATGCTTTTGCTATTGAACGGGTCGTATTTATAGTGACGAAAGATGCCTGTCTTTCTATCCAGCAGGTTCAGCCCACCGCCATCTGTGCCGATCCATAGGTTGCCGTACCGGTCTTCACAAAAACTTTTCACATCATTATAACTTAGACTATTGGCCGCCGCAGCCTGGCGATACAGTGAAAACTTTTCCATATTGGGCATATAGAGATTCACGCCGCCGCGATGTGTGCCCACCCAGAGATTGCCCTGGTTATCTTCAAACAGGGCGGATACGGTACGTTGGGAAAGACTCAATGGGTTTTCTGGTTCATTCTGGTAATGATAGAAGAGCCCGCCTGCAGGATTAAAAAGATCCAGCCCGCCATTGACTCCGCCGATCCAGACATTCCAGTTTTTGTCGACCAGTACAGTTCTAACCAGGTTACTGGCCAGTGATCCGGCTTCTTTGTCATTATGCCGGTACCTGGTAAAACGATTGTCTCTTTCGTTAAAGATCAATAAACCGTTATCTGCAGTGCCCAGTAAAAGACTGCCCATCCGGTCTTCCTCAATTATGCGCACATCATCGCCCCCATGTGCAGGATCCTGGTATAATTTGAAAAGTTGTATCTCACGGTTAAACAGGTTTAGCCCGTTATTTGTACCTATCCAGAACCGGCCCTGCGTATCTTCAAAAAGACAATTGATCCTGTCGCTGCTGATCGTACGTGTTTTGCTCTGCTCGTGCTGGAAATGAAGAAACCCATTTTCTTTTGGTAAAAAAAGATTAAGCCCTCCGCCCCAGGTGCCAATCCACAATTCGCCTTTCCGGTCTTCATATATAGAGGTCACCAGGTTATTCCCAAGACTTTTAGAGTTGCCCGGGATCTGTTTAAAGCGTGTAAACCGGTTGGTAGTCGGATCAAACCGGTTCAGCCCATTGATGGTACCGATCCATAATTTGCCCTTACTGTCTTCATATATATACCTGATAAAATTATCGCTGATACTGCTGCTGTCGGAGGGGTCAAACCTGAACACCGTAATCTGTTTCCCATCGTACCGGTTCAACCCATCACGGGTGCCAAACCAGACAAAGCCCCGTTTATCCTGGAAGATGGTCTCGATTGTGCTGTTGGACAACCCCTGTTCTATCGAAATATGTTTGAATTTAAGATTAGGTGCTTGCGGAGATGCTTCCAAAAGAAGTACGCAGAAACAAAACCATACCGGGAACAAATGTCGAAGAATAATTTTCATGTATTATGGATCAAGCAATTAGGGCAATCACGCCCAGGGAACCGGGGCTAAGATAAATGAAACAGCAAGCCTGGCAGACACAATATTTCAGATTTGTCTAAAAGAACCAAAAATATGCACGCATGGATAAGCCGCTCCGGCTGAACCCCTCTATTTTTGGAAACAGCATCAAAACGATAAAACTGCCAAAATGAAAAAACGACTGCATCGACTTACCCTGTTTGCTATGGCATTACTCATGAGCCTTAGCATTTTTGCCCAACAAAAAAAGATCACTGGTCGCGTCACCGATTCCCAGGGCAAGCCTGTGGCCGGGGTGACGGTCAAAGCAAAAGCCGGTTCGGCTGTTACCGATGAGAATGGAAATTTCGCGATCAATACAATTACCGGCGAAACACTCCGGTTCAGTTCCGTTGGCTTCGAAAACAATGAAGCAAAAGTGGGACCGGGTAACACACTTGATATCCAGCTCACCATGATGATCTCCAATCTGAACGAAGTAGTGGTGGTCGGTTACGGCACTGCAAGAAAAAAGGACCTCACGGGTTCCGTATCCACTGTTTCCGCCAAAGATTTTAATAAAGGGGCTATCACCACTCCCGAGCAGATGATCGCGGGAAAAGTGGCCGGCGTATCTATTATATCTAACGGAGGAAGGCCTGGTTCCGGAAGCACAATCCGTATCCGGGGCGGATCCTCACTCAGTGCCAGCAATGATCCATTGATCGTAATTGACGGAGTGCCGCTTGATAATAGCGGCGTTTCCGGCGCCAGTAATCCGCTTAGCCTGATCAATTCCAACGATATCGAATCATTTACCATCTTAAAAGACGCATCCGCGGCGGCTATTTATGGTACCCGCGCATCCAACGGGGTGATCATTATCACCACAAAAAAAGGAAAAAGCGGCGCGATGAAGATCAGTGTTAGTTCCGTTAATTCCATTTCCGCAAATACAAGAAAAGTAAACGTATTATCGGCAGACCAGTTTCGCGCTATTGTAAAAGAAAAAGGAACAGCTGCACAGATCGCCATGTTAGGTACAGCCAATACCGACTGGCAGGATGAAATATACCAGACCGCGTTTGCTACTGATAATAATATAAGTATTAGCGGGGGAGTCAAAAAACTGCCGTATCGTGTTTCGCTTGGTTACCAGAACCAGGATGGTGTGTTGAAAACAGATAACCTGCAAAAAGCATCGCTGGCACTTGTACTCAATCCCAGCTTTTTTGATAATCACCTCAAGGTTGATGTCAATCTGAAGGGAAGTTTACAAAGAGCGCGTTTTGCCAACCAGGATGCCATAGGTTCTGCGATTAGTTTTGATCCCAGCCAGTCGGTGAAAGTAAAAAGTACCCGCTTCGATGGATATTATGAATGGCTGGACCCGGCAGCTGCCACCGGCTTAATGGCACTTGCAGGAAGAAACCCCCTGGGTTTGTTATACCAGCGGGAAAACATAGGAAAACCACAACGGTTTATCGGTAATGTGCAATTGGATTATAAATTCCATTTTTTACCGGAATTACGTGCCAACCTGAATGCAGGCTATGATATCGCCGAAGGAAAAGGTCGGACCTACCTTTCGGACAGTGCAGCTTCCGGCTATCTTGTAGGCGGCACAGGAGGAGAGAATAATACGTACCGGCAAACAAAAAAGAATTCCCTGTTCGAGTTTTATCTCAACTATGCAAAAGATCTGCGATCTATTAAAAGCCGGATTGATGTAACTGCAGGGTATTCGTATACAAATTATCTTACCACCACTTATAATTTCGCCAGCTACAACGCGATTGGCACAAAGTATCCCAATACAGATCCTGCTTTTGCTTTTAATAAACCAGAGCATACACTGATCTCTGTCTTTGGTCGCGCCAATTATTCATTCAGAGACAAATACCTGCTGACGGCTACTATTCGTCGTGATGGATCATCCCGGTTTGCACCTGCCAACCGTTGGGGAGTTTTTCCTTCGCTGGCATTTGCATGGAAGGTCAGTGATGAAGCATTCCTGAAAAATTCTTCAATAGTATCAGACCTGAAACTACGTGCCGGCTATGGTGTTACAGGTCAGCAGGATGGCATAGGTGATTATGATTTTCTTTCTTACTACGCGTTGAGCAGTATTACAGCTTCCTACCAGTTCGGTAATACTTTTTACCAGGGGTTCAGACCGGGAGGTTTTTATGCTAACCGTAAATGGGAGGAAACAGCCACTACAAACCTGGCCCTCGATTTCGGTTTTTTGGAAAACCGGATCACGGGTAGTGTAGATTTTTATTATAAAAAAACCACAGACCTTTTAAATAATATACCTCAGCCTGCAGGAACTAATTTCTCCGCGTTTATTGTAGCCAATGTTGGTGATATGGAAAATAAAGGCGTTGAATTCAATATCAATACACAGCCGGTTGCAAAAAAAGATCTTACATGGGACCTGGGTTTTAATGTCACCTACAATAAAAATACCATCACTAATCTTACCGTAGTACCCAAGGATGTGAACTATCCGGGTTTTCCCAGTGGCTCTATACAGGGAGGAGTAGGCGGGCAATTTGTGTTTATCAATGCTGTGGGTGGCAGCAAAAACACGTTTAACCTTTATAAACAGGTGTATGATGCAAATGGAAAACCGGTAGAAGGAGTGTTCGTGGATAAAAACGCGGATGGGATTATCAACCAAAATGATTTGTATAAAGGAAAAAGCGCTGTACCTGAAGTTTTCATGGGCTTTAGTACCGCGGTTACATATAAGAAATGGAATGCCGGTTTCGTATTACGTTCCAGCCTGGGCAACTATGTATATAATAACGTGTACAGCCAAACGGGTATCCGTAACCAGATATTGGGGAATTCGGTGCTTTATAATGCGTCTGTCAATTACCTGGAAACAAAGTTTGTGGGTGATAGCCGCGAGTTACTCAGCGATTATTATATCAACAACGCGTCCTTTCTCCGGATGGAGAACCTGACCCTGGGCTATGATGCGGGAAAAGTATTTCAGCATTCTACGCTTCGGCTGAACCTGAGTGTTCAAAATGTTTTTGTAATAACAAAATATAAAGGACTCGATCCTGAATTGTCAGGCGGTATCGACAACAATTTTTATCCGAGACCTCGTGTGTTTTCATTGGGTTTAAATCTTGATTTATAAGCCACCCTAAATTATTATTTATGAAATCAATTACAAATAAAATAGTTTTTCTTGTTTCGCTTGCCTGTTTTACGGCCTGCACCAAGAAACTGGATCTTGTTCCTACAAATGATATTACCGCGCAAACCGTTTATAGTACACCTGCAGGTTATAAACAGGCTTTATCGAAAGTGTACAGTGCATTCGCATTGACGGGAAATACCGGTGGTACCGGCAGCCCCGATATACCTACACAGATTATTTCTGATGAGGGTAACTCCGATTTTCTGCGATTGTATTTTAATTTACAGGAGCTCACCACCGATGAAGCTGCCTGGACCTGGCAGAACGATGCAGGCGTAAGAGGATTAAAAGAAATGAACTGGTCTTCTATCAATCCCATCATCAACGGCGTCTATTATCGTTCTTTTTTTCAAATCACATTAGCCAATGATTTTATTCGCCAGTGTGCA
>CAZGSG010000265.1:0-8122 GCA_964528095.1 uncultured Terrimonas sp. | reverse complement strand
AATGTAGACACAGAACGTATCATGATCAGCGAGATCAAACAGGGGCCGTTCCAGGAGTTTATTCCTGTAAATGGTACCGTGCTTCCCATGACAACGATCTTCCTGGACGCGCTCGAAGGCGGCCGGGTAGAAGAAAAATTCGTGGAAGATGGCGCTATCATGAAAAAAGGAGAACCGATCCTCCGTTTTTCCAATACCGACCTGGAATTGAGCCTGGTAAACCAGGAGACCTCTGTATATGACCTGCTGACGCAAATGCAGATCTCTCAAAATGCGGCCCGTCAGAATACAATCGGAAAACTGAACCAGATGACCGACGTGGAAAGCGAGCTGAAAGAAGCTGAACGGATCTATCTCCTCAATAAAAAACTGTATGACCAGAAAGTGGTCGGTCTCCAGGATTTTAAACAATCGGAGAACAATTATAATTACCAGCTGCAGAAAAGAAAATTATCTGAGCAGATCCTTCGCCAGGATTCTTCTTCTACCAAAATGGAAGCAGAACAGGCAAGACAATCCTATGCACGGACACAGAACGCGTTGAGCGTAATGCGTCAGAAAGTGGGCGACCTGGTGGTGCGTTCTCCTATCGACGGTCAGTTGACCTCGCTGGACGCCGAGATCGGGCAATCCAAGAATAAAGGCGAACGGCTGGGCCAGATCGACGTATTGAGTGGTTTTAAAGTAAGGGCAGACATAGACGAATTTTATCTTTCCCGTATCTATACCGGCCTTACCGGCAAGTTCACTTTTGCCAACAAAGAGTATAAACTGAAGATAAAAAAAGTATACAGCCAGATCGTCAACGCGCGTTTCCAGGTGGACATGGAGTTTGACGGTGAAGTGCCACAGGGCATACGTCGTGGCCAAACCCTGCAGATCGGCCTTGCGCTAAGTGAAGAAACACAGGCATTGTTGCTGCCAAGAGGAGGCTTCTACCAGCAAACCGGAGGTAACTGGATTTTCAAAGTAGGTGAAAACGGCAACGTAGCTTATAAAGTAGATATACAACTGGGCATGCAAAGCCCTGAATACTACCAGATACTTTCAGGATTAAAAGCAGGCGATAAAGTAATCACTTCCAGCTATGAGAATTACGGAACAATACAGGAACTCGTACTCAAAAAATAAGAAACCCATACCAAACTAAACGACCGATCATGAAAAATAAACTGATTTGCACAATACTGGCGCTGTTCTCCTTTGCTTTTCTTGCGCAGCCCTGTGACAATTATGTGCTTAACGCAAGCGCCGGAGTAACCAGGACGGTAGATGTGAGCTGTAACAAAACAACTGCATCATACGTATCGCTTTCTGAGCCGCTGTCCTTTTTCTCATTTAATTAAAAAAAGCCTCCCATTTTTATTTATAAAAAAGTAAACAATGATCAATATTTCCAATCTCGAGAAGATCTATCGCACAGAAGACGTAGAAACAGTTGCGCTCAACAAGTTATCTTTTGAAATCAAAGAAGGTGAATTTGTTGCGGTAATGGGCCCTTCGGGTTGCGGCAAGTCTGCCCTGCTCAACATTGTAGGATTGCTGGATGACCCGGATGCCGGCAGTTTTATTTTCAATGGAATAGAGGTAGCCAAATTCAATGAACGGAAAAGGGCCGACCTGCGTAAAAGAAATATTGGTTTTGTATTCCAGAGCTTTAACCTCATTGATGAACTTACCGTATTTGAAAATGTAGAACTACCACTTATCTATACTGGCGTAAAAGCCGGAGACCGCAAAAAAAGAGTAGAAGAAGTGTTGGTTAAAATGCAGATCATGCATCGTCGCAACCACTACCCGCAGCAGCTTTCAGGTGGTCAGCAACAACGTGTTGCTGTCGCCCGGGCTGTAGTCAACAACCCTAAACTGATTCTTGCGGATGAGCCCACAGGTAATCTTGATTCCAGCAATGGTAATGAAGTAATGCAATTGCTCACCGATCTCAATGAACAGGGTACGACCATCATCATGGTAACGCACAGTGAACATGATGCGAGATACAGCCACCGGATCATCCGAATGCTGGACGGACAGGCTGTGATGGAAAATATCATGGTATAACGTAATTGCTTGATATAGCTTTTTACTGCTTACTATTCCCGAATTATTTATTAAAGTATAGCCATGATCAAAAACTATTTTAAGATAGCTTTCCGGAATATAGTAAGACATAAATCATTTGCATTTCTGAATATTTTCGGATTAGCAATAGGCATGGCTGCCTGTGTCTTACTATTTATTGTTGTGCGTTATGAATTGAGCTATGACAAGTTCCTTCCGGAGCATAGCAGTATTTACCATGTAGCCACCGAGGATAAAAAAGCGGATGGGGTCGATCATACGCCCGGCATCCCCTTTCCTGCGTTGGATGCATTAAGAATAGATATTCCTTCGGTAATAGCCGGCTCGCTTTATTCCAGTTCCGGAAGCCAGGTTACTGTTCTCGGCAACTCTCCCGATAATTCTTCCAGCAAAAAATTTATTGAAGAAGCAGGTGTATTTTTTGCTGACCCTGAATTCTTCCAAATCTTCCAGTATAAATGGCTGGCAGGTAATTCTGCTGTATTAAAGGACCCTAACGCTACTGTACTAACACAGAAAATGGCGGAGAAGTATTTTGGTAACTGGCAGCAGGCAATGGGTCAGTATATCCGTTTGGATAATGCATTGAACTTAAAAGTAAATGGGATATTACAAAACCCACCACTGAATACGGATTTCCCCCTGGCAATCGTTACTTCCTTTATCACTTCCCGCAATAACCCAACACTATACCAGTACTCTACGGAATGGGGAAGTACGACCAGCAATTTCCAGGTTTTCCTGAAATTGCCTGCGAATATTTCAGCGGCCGGCATTGACCAGCAGTTATTACAATTCAGCAAAAAACACTACAAAAATGATCCCGGTGAAGTGAGATCAAACTTCCTGCAGCCACTCAACGAGGTGCATTTCGATACCCGCCTCGGAAACTTTGGTAACCATACCGTCAGTAAGTCTACGCTCTGGACGTTATCGCTGGTGGGCGTTTTCATTATAATCATGGCCTGCATCAATTTTATCAATCTTTCTACTGCACAGGCGATCAACCGTTCAAAAGAAATTGGGATCCGAAAGGTATTGGGCAGCAAGCGTAGCAAGTTGTTCTGGCAAATGATGGGCGAAACGGCAATCATTGTTTTTGCAGCGGTACTACTTGCCCTGCTTATCGCGGGTCTTTGCCTCCCATTGATCAAACATGTAGCGTCTATCCAGGAATCACTTAGCATTTTCACTGTCGAAATACTATTGTTCATCACGTTAACAGCTATTGTCGTAACATTTCTTTCCGGCTCCTATCCTTCATTGATCTTATCAGGCTTTACTCCCCTGCTTGCCTTAAAGAACAAAGTGACTTCGGCCAGCATCGGCGGTATTTCGTTAAGAAGAAGTTTAGTGGTTACCCAATTTGCTATTTCGCAGGTATTGATCATTGGTACCATCGTGGCCATCAGCCAGATGAATTTTGTGCACAACGCGGATATTGGTTTTAATAAAGATGCTGTCTTAATCCTCAGCAGTAATTCCGACAGCGTTATCTATTCAAAACAGGCGGCGTTGAAACAGGAACTGCTGTCATTGAACGGCATACAGTCAGTAAGCTATAGCAGCGATGTACCTTCTTCTGACAATAACTGGTCGACTAATTTTTCTTTTGATCATAAACCCGATGAGAATTTTGACGTGTACCTTAAATATGGTGATAAAGATTATTTTAGAACATTTGGTCTTCAGTTCCTGGCAGGTCATGAATATGCTGAAAGTGACACGATGAAAGAAGTGGTGATCAATGAGACCCTGATGAAAAAGCTGGGAATAAAATCGCCAGAACTGGCGATCGGCAAAGAGATAAGAACGGGTAGCCGCAAATGGAAACCTATTGTAGGGGTGGTAAAGGATTTCAAAACAAACTCATTGAGGGAGGAAACAAAACCGCTGCTGATCGCAAGCCGTCAGGACACATATAGCAATACATCTATAAAATTCAAGACCAGCAACCTGGGCGCCACAAAAGATGCCATTCAAAAGACATGGGATAAATACTATCCTGAATACGCCAACCGCAGTTATTTCATGGACGAAAGCATTGAAAATTTTTACCAGCAGGAAAATCAGTTGTCCCTGCTTTATAAAATATTTGCCGGTATCGCCATACTCATTTCCTGCCTGGGATTATATGGCCTGGTTTCTTTTATGGCCGTACAACGCACCAAAGAAGTAGGCGTACGAAAAGTACTTGGCGCTTCTACATCCAATATCATCTACCTGTTTTCTAAAGAATTTACGATACTCATACTTATCGCATTTGTTGTTGCTGCTCCTGTTGCCTGGTACCTGATGAGCAACTGGCTTGGCAATTTTGCTTATCGTATCAATATTGGTATAGGAGTATTTGCGGTAGCCATGATCATATCAATAATAATAGCATGGCTTACGGTTGGTTATAAATCACTGAAAGCCGCCAGCGCCAACCCGGTAAAATCTTTAAGAGCGGAATAAATAACGAATTGAAAAAAAACATCAGCCATGATCAAAAACTATTTTAAGATCGCTCTCCGGAACCTTTGGAAACATAAGGTCTTTTCCTTTTTAAATATAATGGGACTTACCGTAGGTATGACGGCCTTCTTTCTCATTTTTTTATATGTAAAATTCGAGTTAAGCTATGATTCCTTTCACTCAAAAGCAGATCGCACTTACCGGATCGTAGCCGACCTGAAAACACCTACGCAAACACTCCATACCTCGGGACCTGCATGGGCCGTACCTGCGTATATCACAAAAGATTTCCCGGAAATAGAAGCTACCGCCCGCGTGCTCTATGATAACCTGCTGGTAAGAAAAGGGGATGTGAAGTTTATGGAAGACGATATTGCCTGGGCAGATTCGAACCTGTTCAGAATGTTTGATTTCAAATTACTGAAAGGCAATCCCAATACAGCCCTTACTCAACAACTCAGTGTGGTCTTATCGGAAAAAATGGCAAAAAAATATTTTGGTGATGCTGATCCTATGGGGCAAAACCTGCTCATCACCGGCGATGGTTTAAACTCGACGGTCACCGGCGTGATGAAAGACATACCGGAAAACTCACAGATCAAAGCGGACATGCTGTTATCAATGAGTACGGTCACCGGTAAATTTAACAGGAACCTCGACAGCCAGTGGGCCAACTATGGTGTAAGAGCATACGTGTTACTAAGACCTGGAACGAACCCGGCAGCTTTACAATCCAAACTACCTGCTTTCCTTGAAAAATACAACGGGGATGAAATGAAACAAATAGAAATGTATCCTACCCTGTTGCTGGAACCGTTACGGGATGTGTACCTGCGTTCTACCCGCGATGGCAACAAGACCGGCAATATCAATAATGTTTATATTTTCTCTATCGTGGCGGCATTCATTTTATTGATCGCCTGTATCAACTTTGTAAATCTCACCACGGCCCGTTCTTCGGAACGTGCAAAGGAGGTGGGTATACGTAAAGTGGTCGGCGCATTGAAAGGACAGCTTGCCCGTCAATTTATTGGTGAAAGTATGCTGCTTTGCCTCATCGCTTTTATACTTACAATAGGAGCAGCCGCATTATTATTACCATTGTTCAATCAACTATCAGGCAAGGTGATCAGTACCGGTATATTCTCTGAATTGAAGTCTGTAGGACTGCTTTTCCTGATTGCGTTGGGTATTGGTATACTGGCAGGTCTTTATCCTGCATTGGTACTCTCTTCTTTCCAACCGATCAAAGTATTAAAAGGCCGGTTTGCTACCACCACAGGCGGTATACTCCTGCGTAAAGGACTGGTCATTTCCCAGTTTGCCATTTCGATCGCGCTGATCATTGGTACCATCGTGGTCTATACGCAAATGAAATTTATGCGTAGTACAGACCTCGGTTTTAGCAAAGACCAAAAGATCATCATCGACTCGCAGGGAGATCCGGCAAAGAACAGTCTTAAACAGGCCATAGCTGCTTTACCCGGCGTACTATCTACCGCCACTTCCGGTAGTGTGCCGGGCGGTGGTAATCCAGGTGCTTATTCCAAGGTTGAAAATCCAAGAGGCGAAATGCAGATCTCCAATCTTGACCTGTATTTTGTAGACTTCGATTATATCCCCCAGTATGATATAAAAATGATCGCCGGCCGTGCCTTTTCTAAAGAGCTTGGAACCGATACAACCCAGGCCATGGTGATCAACGAAACAGCCATGCGCACATTTGGGTATACTTCTGCACAGCAGATCATCGGCAAAAAGTTTGATCAATGGGGAGCAACCGGGACAATTATCGGTGTGATGAAGGATTTCCATTTCCGTTCATTACAGCAGGAGATAAAACCGTTGAGTATGCGTATCGGTATGGAGCGGTCCTCGCTGATCTCTGTGAACGTGGCTGCCGCCAATGTACCAGCGACACTTGCAGCTATCGAATCAAAATGGAGGGCGCTTATACCCAATCGCCCGTTCAGTTATTATTTCCTGGATGAGTTTTTTGATAAACAATACCGCGCGGAAGACCGGTTTGGCAAATTGTTTTTCAATTTCGCTTTACTGGCCATCTTTATTTCCTGTCTCGGTCTGCTGGGCCTTGCATCTTATAGCACTATGCAGCGCACAAAAGAGATCGGTATCCGCAAAGTGATGGGAGCATCGGTACCACGGATCATCAGTTTATTATCCACTGATTTTTTAAAACTGGTACTTATCTCATTTGTAATCGCGGCACCAGTGGCCTGGTATTTTATGAATGGCTGGCTTACTGATTTCGCATACCGGATACATATCGGCTGGTGGATATTCGCACTGGCAGGTTTGTTAGCCCTGGCCATTGCTATGATCACGATCAGTTTCCAGGCAATAAAAGCCGCTATCACCAACCCGATTAAGTCAATGCGCACGGAATAATATGCTGACACCCGTATCGCAGACCGGATGAAAAAAACAGGTTAAATATTAAAAAAATGCTTAAGAACTATCTGACTGTTGCATTCCGTAATCTGCGAAGAAATAAAACCTATTCTCTGATCAGCATTGGAGGCCTTGGTGTGGGCCTTGCAGTTTTCCTGTTAATAATGGAATACGTGGCGTTTGAATGGAATGCTAACCGTTTCCATAAGAATTACGACAGGTTATACCGTATGGCATCTGTCAATAAACAACAAGGTGCTGAATATTATTTGTCCCCCGGTATAGCACCCAGGATAAAAGAGAGTATAAACGACGTTGAAGCAGCAGTAAGAGTTGCGGATGGTATCGGCGGTGGCGTGCTCAGTTTACAACCCGATTCATCATCATCCGGATCTACTATTAAATCCTTCAGGGAGGAAAGCACACTCTATGTGGACGGCAATTTCCTGGAAACATTTTCTTTTCCGCTAGTGGATGGCACCGCCTCCCTGCTGGAACCACGCACCATGGCCATCTCTGAAAGCATGGCGAGGAAAATGTTTGGCCAAACCAGTGTAGCAGGCAAAACCATTCAATTAAACGACCAGTTCGGAAGCATGCCCTATACCATCAAAGCGGTATTCAGGGACATGCCTGAACAATCGGATATAAAAACAAATGTGCTGTTATCTATCCACACATTGGAAAACCCGGCAAACAGGGATGGTAATGATTGGGCAGATCCAAAAGGTCTGGGTTCCGCATTTGTAAATATTTACCTGCTACTGAAAAAAGGAGCAAACGCGTCCAATGTGAGCAGCCAGCTTACTTCTTTTCTACACAATATCAAAGGAGACGCAAAAGATGACGCGCTGGCACTACAACCATTCAGCGCGTTGCACCTCGCCCCGGACTTCAATTACCCCTTTCAAACCTATGGCAGCCTGACACTGGTTGTGTTGCTATTAAGCGTTGCCCTGCTGATTTTATTAATCGCCTGGGTCAACTATATCAACCTTTCCACGGTACAGGCACTCAAACGTTCTAAAGAAACAGGAGTTCGCAAGGTATTAGGTGCAAGCCGTATGCAACTGACCATTCAATATCTTTCTGAAACCTTTTTGCTCACCCTGGGTGCGACAATAATAGCCTTCCTGCTCGTGTACTCTTTACAAGATCTCTATAGCGGATT
>CAZGSG010000264.1:0-8149 GCA_964528095.1 uncultured Terrimonas sp. | reverse complement strand
GCGAACAAGTCCCGAACGAGACACGAGGCAGGTACGAAGCGGGTCTCTCCCGGTAAGGGGCCCTTTCAATTTTCACAAAATCACCGGGTATAGTTTTTTAAGACGAGTCAGTTCATCCATTACTGTCGTTTTCTATGGCAGCATATCAGTTGCTGACCGGGAAGTATGCGAAGACCGACGGCTTCTCTCTTCGAAAATCAGGCGATCTCTCATCATGGGTCTGGCGAATGGATAATCTCCTTTTACGCGATTCATCTTCACTGGCATACCCTTTGATTTATAACCAGTCAATTACAGGCTCATTCTGAAAATATAAACCTGGCTGGTTTTACAATCATAAATATGTCTATTAAAAAAGGAAGCATCCGTATCGGCACCAGCAATGTAACTATACCTGGCAATAAAGCGAGTTTTCCTCCGGCATTCCGCCTAAAAAGCCGCCTGCATTATTATAGCAGCATCTTTAATACCGTTGAGATCAATAGCAGTTTTTACCGGACACCGCAATTAGCTACCTATAAAAAATGGGCGGATGATGTACCGGATGATTTTCAATTCTCTTTAAAATTAAGTAAGGAAATAACCCATGTGCCAGGCCTGGAAACCGCGCCGAACAGCATGCAAAAATTTCTACACCCGGCATCGGGTATAGCGAATAAGAAAGGCTGCCTGCTGATACAATTCCCGGGAAAGATCAGCCTCGATCATTTTAAACAGGTGGAACAGTTACTGGAAGAATTGAAGGGACAGGATCCACTGCATGAATGGAGAACCGCTGTCGAGTTCAGAAATGCCAGCTGGTATGTAAGCGAAACTACTGAGCTGCTGAACGAATATGCCGCAACAATGGTATTACATGATTTTGCCAAAGCGAAAATATCTGTAACGACCGCACTTGCTGATTTTATATACCTCCGTTTTCACGGCCCACAGGGAGATTACCGGGATTCTTATACCAATCATTTCCTGGAACAGCAGGCAACGAAAATAAGGCACTGGATTGATTCAGGCATGGATGTATACGCGTATTTTAATAATACCATTGGAAACGCATATGAAAATGCGATCAGTTTGAAAAAAATGTTGAATTGCCATCTGTAGAGAGGCAATGCATTGCGTCTCTACTGTTATCACGGATCATCAAAAGATACCCGGGTGGGTTTTCTGGTCTTAAATAAAAAAAGACGAATACGGTGCTTATGCTTTGCAGAAAGCTTTTACATACACAATTAAATCGGTAAAGAAAGAAGTGTTACTCACCGAAAAAAGCATTCACTAATACAATATAAAAAAGGTGTTTCTTCCGGCACCTGGGTTTTATTTTGAAAAAAAATACTGTGAGCATTTTACTAAAATTTGTATTAACACGGAATCACAGGTGATCATTCTTTCTCATTGTAAAGAACTATACTCCTGATTTTGTTCAAAATTCAAGCTCAGGATGAGGAGGCACGGATCAATATGAAATGTCCGCTCTTCTTTTAAGATGATCTTTAGGCAGGTATAGTGTGAATAGTGCCGGAGAAGTCTTATGTATGGGTGAAAAGCGGCCGATGAGAAGAAGAAAAAGCAAATAACTCCTTCTGAAAAAATAAAATATTTGCGTAACTCAAAAGTTACACATATATTTGAGTAACCTAAAGGTTACCTGTTTCACCATACATCAAACTAGTTTGTAGCACCGGGTTTATCTCTATCCAGGATATTGATCGCGAAAGATATTGTACACTGAAAGGATGGCTTTGAAGAATTGAAGTCATGGATTGCCCCCTTTGATAAGTTCTGGAATTTTAAACTGAAAAATGGAAATCCTTATTAAATAAAAACACCAAACCAAAAAAAATCATAATGCAAAACTTTAGCACTGAATTTTCGGTAGATCAAACCCCGAATGAAGTATTTAATGCCATCACTAATGTACGTGGATGGTGGTCCGAAAATATTGAAGGTAGTACAGACAAGGTCAACGATGAGTTTACCTACCGGTTCGGGAACATACACAAGTGTATTATCAGGTTAATAGATTTGGTACCCGATAAAAAAATCGTTTGGCTTGTGCTGGACAACTATTTCAATTTCACTGAAGACAAGACAGAATGGACCGGTACGAAGATCGAGTTTGAGATAGCTGAAAAGGAAAACAAAACACGATTTCAGTTCACGCACAGGGGGCTTGTTCCGGAATATGAATGTTATGACGTTTGCATTGCCGGCTGGAACAATTATATCAACAATAGTCTACACAAACTGATCACAACTGGCAAGGGCCATCCAAACAGCGATGGCCAACCACAAACAGAACACGAAAAGCGACTTGGTACAAACCCTGAATAAAGCCACGGATATTATTAAATTATTGAGTAATGAATATAGGAATTATAGGATCCGGCGGCATGGGAGCCTGCCTGGCATCAAAATTTAGTAAACTGGGTCATGCTGTTTCCATTGCAAACTCCCGGGGACCGGCTTCTTTAAAACAACTTGCTGAGCGTATTGGAGCCGAAGCGGCCACGGTGAAAGAAGCGACAGAAAATAAAAAACTGATCATTGTTTCTATACCGCAAAAAAATATACCGGATCTTCCAAAAGAACTGTTTAAAGATCTTTCGGAAGACACGGTTGTCATTGATACAGGTAATTATTATCCAACTCTGCGTGACGGAAGTATACCTGCGCTTGAGCAAACAGGCATCGATAGTTTATGGGTGCAGGAGCAATTAGGCATTCCCGTTATTAAGGTGTTTAATTCTATTCTTGCTACAAGTATACAGGAGCCGGGCAGACCAACGAACGAAAAAAACCGTATCGCGCTGGCTGTTGCGGGTGATGATAAAAAAGCAAAAGAACTTGTGTTTAAGCTGGTGGATGAATTAGGCTTCGATCTCATGAAGGCAGACTATTCGGCCTATCTGCAAGGCTTAAGGAACTAAAAATGGCTTTAAATTATTGCAGTTGAGATCCGGAGGACTGGATATCCAATCTTTTTTCTCATAAATCCCCATATACATAACTTTCTTATGTATATTCGTGTTATGGGACCAAACAACCAGCTATTCAAAGGATCGCTCACGACTATTATCCTCAATCTTTTAAGCGAAGAAGATAAGATGTACGGTTATAGTATTACACAAAAAGTAAAAGAGCTAAGCAAAGGCGAGCTCATACTTACGGAGGGCGCATTATACCCCGCATTACATAAATTGGAAGCCGAGGGTTTGCTGGAAGTCAACATTGAATATATAGGTAACCGGCCACGCAAATATTATAGTCTTACAAAAAGTGGTAAAAAGGAAGGCAGGAATAAATTACAGGAGTTGAAAGATTATATCGGGCAGATGCAGGCCATATTAAACCTTCAAATTAAAAATAGTTAAACAGGTCTATGCAATTGTCCACCGATCAAATACAGCATTTGTTCAGTTTCACTGAGAAAAAAGCAGTGCGCTGGTATGATCTGCAACTTGAATTGGTGGACCACTTAGCCAGCAGTATCGAAGAGTTGATGAATAAGGATACATCATTAAGTTTTGAAACAGCACTGGACAAAGTATATACCAATTTCGGGATCGCTGGTTTTTCCAGGGTGGTACAGGAAAAAGAAGTGCAAGTAAAAAGAGCTGCCAGAAAGATCTGGTGGAAGGAAATAAAAGCTTTCTTTGCCTGGCCCGGGATATTTTTATTGGCAGGATTCACTGCTGTTTCCTGGCAACTAGGCTTTTTCCTTGAAGCGAACCTGTTAATGAACATTTTTGCCGCTGTATATATCCTGGTCAGCATTGTTATGTTGATATATGTATTCAGGTTTTCCCGGGGCCATGGCAAATTATTGTTGTTACAGGCAGGCTCCTTTCACTATTCAGGTATTTTTTTTATTTACGAATCGGTTATCCTTTTTGGGAACCATGATTTCAGCCGGCTTGAATCCTGTATATGCATCACTATTGGTCTTATTATCCAGGTGGCTTCTTTTCAGTTGTACAATAAAGTAAAAACACAGGCAGAGAAATTATACCCTGGTTTTTTCGCCAACCTCCCCGTTTAACCTTATAGGTTCCGCCTATCCATTTTGCCCCTTCAACGAGCAACCCGGCCCCTGCCTCTTACAACAGCGTAGATTTAACCTGCAAATCCTGTTGTAAACACTATAAAAAAAAAGTATGAAAAGAATATTGGTCGCATTGGATCATAGCCCTTCCGCAGAACGGGTAGCTGAGTCCGGCTATGCGCTGGCTAAAGCGATGCATGCAGAACTGATGCTACTGCATGTAATAACAGAACCCGCCTATTATGCAATGGAATATTCACCCGTTCTTGGCTATAAGGGTGGTTATACCACCGGTGTCACCGCGTTGATTGATGATATTAAAAAAGAAGCGGAAGACTTTCTCGCAGCTTTTGTTCATCACCTGGGTGATCACAGCATTCATACCACCGTGCAGGAAGGTGAGACCATCGACACGATCCTTAAATACAGTGAGGACTGGAAAGCCGACCTGCTCGTTACGGGATCACATACGCATACTGGCATTAACAGAGTATTGCTGACTGATATTGCCGCTCACCTGCTTGCACATTCAACAATTCCTTTGCTTATTATCCCGACAAAAAAGAGTAATTAATAATTAAACACTCAAAACAGTGGCCTTTGCCAGTGGCTACTGAATCTGTTTTTGATTTTTTAATTTTGCCTTTTGGTTTTTATAAACAATAATCGCAACATACTCGGCAATACGATCAGCAGTAATGGCATGGCTATGATAAATCCCCCTATGACAGCAATAGCAAGCGGCTGGTGCAATTGTGCTCCGGTTCCGATACCCGATGCCAGTGGTAATAATGCAATGATGGCACCCAATGCCGTCATCAACTTGGGTCGCAAGCGAGTGGATATTGCATAAATGATCGCATCATCTACCGGTTTGTTGTGAAGGGACTCATTGAACTGCAAAAAAGTAAATATGGAATTCTCCCCTATAATACCAACGATCATGATCAATCCTGTATAACTGCCTACATTAAGCGGTGTGTTCGTCAGCCATAACGCAAGATAACTACCCGCGATTCCCAATACTGCGATCAACAGGATCAGCAAGGCAACCCTGATCTGCCTGAAGAGGAACAGTATCACTGAAAATACCAGCAGGCTTGCTGCTATCAGTATCATCAGTAGTTCCCTGAACGATTGTTGCTGTTCGGCATAGGAACCTCCATATTCGATATGATAGCCGGCGGGCAGATGCATACCCGATTTTATCGCGGCCTGTATCTCCTTCATCGCGCTGCCCAGGTCCCTGTTATCCAGTCTTGCCGTTACCACGCCCATTGTCTGCAGGTCCTCCCGCTGTATCTCGGCATCACCCGGGTTGATCCTTACCGAAGCAAGTTCACTGATCGGCTTTAGCCGGCCATCGGGTAAAAATATTTTCAACTCATTGATACCTGGCGTGCTTAACAACCGGCTACCGGGATAGATCAGCCGCACGGGCGTATATTGCTCCTTCTCGAAAATACTTCCTACCGTATTTCCTTCCAGTGATGCCTGTAACTGGTATTGCAGACTGGCAGGACTCAATCCATATTGTGCAAGCATTGCATAGTTGGGCTGGATCGTCAATGATGGACCTGCTATCACGATCCCATCAAACACATCAGCCGTGCCATTTATTTTACTCACAATAGCTGCCGCCTGTTTGGCAAACACTTGTAACTGTTGCTGGTTGCCTCCATAGATCTTTAGCTCTATCGGCTGCACAGAAGCCATCAGATCGCCCAGCATATCTCCGATCACCTGTCCGAAGTCGATACGCAATGCAGGCTGACTTGTTTCGATACGTTGACGGATATCTTCGATCACCTGGTCTGTGGATCGTTTCCTGTCTTTTTTTAATTGTATCAGGTAATCACCGCTATTGGGCTCTGTTATAAAAAACCCCATCTGTGTACCTGTTCTCCTGGAATAAGCCTGTATCTCCGGCACATCTTTAAATGTTTTTTCCGCTTCGCGTAGTAACCGGACGGTTTCTTCGAGTGAAGTACCCGCCGGCGAGGTATAATCTAATACGATGCTGCCTTCATCCATCTCTGGTAAAAACCCAGTTTGAAGACGCGGCAATACGAGGATGATTGCAATGATCAATGCGGCCATAAAACCCAGGCTGATTAATGGTCTCCGGATAAAGAACGATACCCATTTTTGCGTACGTACCGTATGCGGTCGGGCTACTTTAATCTTCCCGTTATTGTTTTTGAACAAGAGCAGGTAAATGACAGGCAGTCCTATCCAGGTCACAAAAAATGAACTGACCAGTGTAATGATCATTGTGTTGGTAAGCACGGTAAAATAAGAACCGGCAACCCCTGTCATCAGCAGGAAGGGGATAAAGATGACGATCGTACTAAGCGATGAACCTACCATTGCGGGAAAAAGATATCGAATGGCCTGCTGTACCAAAAAAGGACCAGGCTCACCCGGGTGTTCTTCCTGGGTGCGATGTATCTGCTCTACTACCACGATCGCGTCGTCGATGATAAGACCGATTGCTGCCGCTATGGCGCCAAGGGTCATAATATTAAATGTATAGCCGATCCCATACAAGATCACCAATGTAAGACAAATGGTTACAGGTATCGTGATCAGGATGGTCAGGCTGGCCCTTAATGAACGCAGAAATAAAATAGCTACAATGATGGCAAGTGCAAGACCGATCCATAAACTGTCTGTCACACTCTTTACAGCATCATTTACAAAATCTGACTGGATATAATAGGGCCTGATCTGCACGCCTTGTGGCAATAGTTTCTTTAATGCTTCGATCCGCGCTTCCATTTTCGCCGAGAGATCGACAAGATTGGCATTGGGTTGTTTTACCACCGCTACCAATAGACCATCCCTGCCATTTGCATTGATCCGGATATATTCTACCGCTTCCTTTACCTGGATATCAGCAATGTCCTGCAATGTTATTACCCGTTTGCCGTCATTACGGATAACGATCGAAGACAGCTCGTCTTTATTATGGACTGTTGCATCTGTTACCGTCAGGTAGAGATACCGGTAATCAGCCATGAGACCATTGGACCGGATAAAATTTGTTTGTCCCAATGCTGTATTCACCATATCCGGTGTTACTGACAAGGTGCTCATCTTTTGTACGTTCAATTCCAGCCAGTATTCTTTGGAACGTCCACCGGTTATTCGTATTTCCGATACCCCGCTTACCTGCGATAGAAACGGCTTAACCGTATACATTGCCAGTTGTCTCAATTCTATAGGAGAAAGTGTATTGCTTTCCAGTGAATACCCCATGACCGGGAGAATGGAAGGATTCATTCGCTGTACGGTGATATTGACATCGGGTGGCAACTGATTCCTTATCTCGCTGATCTTTGATTCGATCCGCTGCTGCGCCAGGTCTATATTGCTGCTCCAGCTCATAAAAGCAGCGATCTCGCAACTGCCCCTGCTGGTAGTGCTCCTGACCACTTGCAGATCGGGCACCTGTTTGATCGCGATTTCCAATGGCTTTGTCACCGTCACCATCATTTTATCAACGGGCTGCAATCCCGCATCAGCAATGATCTTTATTTTAGGAAAAGTGATCTCCGGGAACAATGCTGTTTGCAGACGGCTATATGCAAATAACCCACCTATTATTATAAGACATAACAGTACGGCCAGCGGGTTCTTATGTGAAATAAAAAACTTGTTCACGCTAATATATTTATTGCCTGATTATCTTTATGACAGCGGTATCCGGTAGTCCAAAATTGCCGGTCAGCAGAAACCTGTCCGCTGCACTAAATACCGGCATAAGTATTTCTATACGGTCTGCTCTTTCTATTCCTTTTGTTACCGGTACTTTTACGGCCGTTGTACTATCTGTTATTTTCATTACCCAGAAACTGGATTGTGTTTCATCAGCCAGTACAGCTTGTTTCGGCAATGAAATGGTTGGATGACCTGCATTTTTTTCGATCCTTAGTTTTGCGATCAGGTTGGCTGGTAAGGATGGTTCCGTAACATGAATGATGACCTGCTGTGTTTGAGATACGGAATCCATCATGGGCAATACGCCGGCAATGGTACCGCCAATATTTTTACCATCTGGCAATAAGAGTTCCCACTTTTTTTTATGCACCAGGTAATACC
>CAZGSG010000263.1:0-8201 GCA_964528095.1 uncultured Terrimonas sp. | reverse complement strand
CCGAGGAGTTGGGAAACGGATAAACAGGAAGTATTACTAAGGAATGTCAGTTCCAGTTGCTCCATAAAGGTGGAATGAAGAAAATCCCTGGCTATACACAAACGTTTGAAGATTTCGATTTTTGAGCTTGGTTTGATGGCCGAGACCCCTGTTAAACTTTTTGAGGCCGATTTATGCGTTTTAATAAGGTATTGCAACAAAAAAACCAGGTACTCCTCAGTTCCGGCATCATACCCATCGTTTTCGAGGTCCGAAATGAGATTTGCAAGTTGAAGCTGTAATTCCGGTTCGATAACGTTCAGTGTCTGAAAAAACGCCGGCTGTTTATTTTTCCAGCAGAAAGGGTTGTCGAGTAATTCAATATCGTTTTTTAATGAATCCTGGAATATCGAAGAGGCAAATTCTGGTTGAAAAAAAACGGATAACCCTCTCACCTTATCCTGGGTATCTATCCTACATGAATAATTTTGTTCATCATTGAGAATCAGAAATTGCCCCGGACGGATTGCCAGCCTGCGGTTGTCAATACCATACCATTCCTCTCCCTGTAATATTGTTTTGAAAGACAGGCATCCAACATGATCGTCGCAAAAACTATAACTGCTGACTGTATTAAAAATAACATTGTGCTCTTTAAACCTTCTAAAGTGCAATTTCTCATCAAAATCGGGATTGCCGTGATCCGGCAAAGAAGTTAAATACATACCTTAATAATACTTAAGCGAAAGGGAGATTGCAAGATAACAATTGTTCTATAAAAGAATGCGTATCGTTTTGCTAATGACAGTAAAGATCGTATGGTGTGGGGGGTACTGCACAATTCAAACATTGGAGAATTTTTTTAGAATAGGTGGCTCCTTTGAAATAGTATTCGCCTGGAGTAGGGTCTGAGGTGCGGAAATTTTGTTTCTTTCTGGAATCCAAATAGAAAGATCATGTGATTTTTCAATATATAATCTTTTCATCCTTGCTGCAAGCATGCCCAGTCAATATACAGTTGAAACATTTGTGTAATTTTACCTGCATATAAATTAGTTAATGGTCAGGCTATAACGACACTACAGGATCAATGAATTATAGAGAAATAAAACCTTGTATAGAATTAGCGCCCTTTATTCATACTTTCTGGGAATTGAAAGGTGGCGAAGACGATAGACAATGGGAACGGAACTTCCCTGATGGATGCGCTGGATTAGTCATTAATTTAGGTGAAACCTGTAGAACGGATAATGGTGCGGTTTCAATGGACCACGGCAAAACTTATGTTGTAGGTGCAATGACTTCTTTTAAAGAGAGTTTCATTGATGTTAACACGCATTTAGTAGGGGTATGTCTAAAACCAGCGACTTTTTCAAACTTTTATAGCTATGCACCACAAAATGAATTGACAAACAGTACCATTGAGTTTGATAAATCACATTCATTTGATCTGGGAAAAATCATTCAGCACCCCACCAATTATCTTAACCAGTTTTTTAGCGACAGGGTTAGAAATACCAATACGCAACTACAACCTGTTATAGAAGATATTCACCACTCAAATGGTCGGTTTAGTATTTACGAGATTGCTAAAAGAAACTATACAACCGTAAGACAATTAGAACGCAAATTCAAAACATATATTGGAATTACACCAAAAGAGTATTCAAACATCGTTCGTTTCCAAAACGCTTTGTCCATAATTAAAAATGCTGTCAACGAACGAAGTTTAACAGATATCGCTTTTGAATGTGGTTTTTATGACCATTCGCATCTTACCAACGAAGTAAAAAGAAACACAGGGCTTGCTCCGTCCCAGCTCTAATTTTGTCGCATTTTTCCAAATCAGGACTAAAGACCTGCCTGTAATTTTGCTGAAAAGCAGATTTATATGAAAAAAGTAATTTTAAACTTAGCAGTTACCTTAGACAGTTTTATCGAAGGGCCAAACGGAGAAATTGATTGGTGTATAATGGACGATGATATGAACTTTGACGCATTTATTGCAAGCATAGACACGATGTTTTATGGAAGAGTTAGTTATGACGCCTGGGGAAATTTTCAACCCGACGAAAATACAAGCCCCGCTGAAAAAGCAATGTGGCAGGGAATACATGCTAAAAAAAAGTTTGTTTTTTCAAGTCAAAACAGGCAAAATGAAAAAGCTACTTTCATTACCTCCGACATCGCCAACAAAGTAGCAGAAATAAAAAAACAAGGCGGTAAAGATATTTGGCTATATGGAGGAGCAAGCCTGATAAAGACATTTATTAATTTAGGCCTTATTGACATTTATAAGGTATCCGTACATCCCGTTGTTTTGGGAAGCGGAAAGCCTTTATTTGAAGATCTGAAAGAGCGGATTGGATTGAAATTAACAAACACCCGTGTTTTCAAATCCGGAGTGGTAGAACTTACTTACGAGCCTGAAAAAACAACGAACCGTTAAAACGAGTTGTATGTCCTTGCAGGTGTTCGTACTACAGCAATCAGGGTAATTCTCAGCGGGGTCTGGCGAATAGTGAAAGGTTCAGCCATCATACTATTCAATAGCCGACCCCGATGTATAGTACTGCCCAATAATCAGCAAGCAAAAACTGATATAGCCTAAAATAAAAGATGTCTTGTAGCGGGTACCTCCTACAACAATCATGGTAAGTCCCATCGTGGGTCTGGCGTATAAGGAAGCCTTGAACTACATACTGTTCACTAGCCGAACCCGATGTATAGTAATGGCTGACTCAATCAGGGTAAGTCTCAGCGGGGTCTGGCTAATAGGAAAACATTAAGCCATCATACTTTTCAATAGCCGACCCCGATGCACAGCACCGTTCAACAATCAGCAATCAAAAAGCTGATTCAGTCTGAAAGTGCAGTGCTGTCTGAGCTTAACAATAGAACATAAAAAGAACCCGCAAAATTGCGGGATTTTTTATGTTCTAAACGTAAAATTCCTTGAATACCTATTTAACTTATTAGACCTTTCAATTAGTCTATTGCAAAGATCATTAACAGTGGAAACTTGTCGATTAAGGTATTTAACGGAAAATAATGGCTGACTCATTACACCTTGAAAAAATACGTTTATAAAAAAGCCAAAAGGTATTCAATACGGCTGTTTTATCTTGCGATTGTTTCAGCCAGCTGCGAAACAACATAGCGAATTGCTATTTTATTTAATAACGTAATTACCAATATGGCACTTCATCATCGTATCGTTTCTGCCCGGCAGCAAAAAGGATTCACACAGGAAGAACTTGCAGATCTTTCAGGTCTGTCTGTGCGGACCATTCAGCGGATTGAGAGCGGCGAAAGTCATCCCCGCAGTTATACACTCAGGGTGATTGCGAATGCGCTTGGGCGACATTATGAGGACCTGGTGAAGGTTGAAACACCCGCGCCTGTGGTTGCCGATCAACAAATCGCGTCAAACGACAGGCATTTCCTCCAGTTATTTAACCTGTCTTGTTTTTCCTATTTCATCATACCATGGGTTCATTTTATGATCCCCAACTACCTGCTTAAAAAACAGAACAGTCTACAAAAGGAAACGGTCGAACTCAGCCGGAAACTGCTAAGGCAACAAATTTACTGGACCGTTATGCTTCATCTTGCCATGCTGATGACGCTTGCTTACAACCTTATCCAGGTGTCTGCCTTTGACAACCGGGACAACCTGATCAGCTATCTCTGGCCATTTCTGTTCATGTATTTTTTAAACGCTGTAATTATTTTCGTCAACGCGTCAAGAATCGGACGAAGAGTTTAATCAATTGATTTTCAATAAATGTCGGGTGATTGCCGGGCAAATGCCGTACTTAATTGTCTTTGCAGATAATAGTTTTACGGCATTATAAATCAGCTATGCGCCTACACGTTATTAAAATTGTTTCCATACTGCTCCTGGTTTTCAGTTTTTATTTTTCCAAAGCACAGGAACCTTCTGCCAATCAACTGACGATTCCCGATAAGATATACACGATCCCTTTTACCTGGAAGAGCGACAGTATTAATGGTCAATGGGATGAACACGCTGCCATGCTGATCCCTGTAAAATTCAGTAACTGTCCCTATACATTTTATATGCAGTTTGATCTCGGCTCACCTTATTCGCTTTTTTACACAAATAAAATTGCTGCTATAAGTGAACTTTATCCAAAAGCCATTCAGGAAACTGATACAACAACAAAGTTGTCTGGGTTTCAATTCAGCACTGGCGGCATGAAAATACGGGCTAAAGAAATTGTCATGCGGCAATTGGGGAATGCAGCAGTGAACTGGGAGCCGCAGCGTCTTGAAATAATTGGAACACTTGGGGTCGACCTTATTGATGACCGGCAGCTGCTCATCGATTATCTCCGGAAGCGTATTTTGATCAACTATCCTTCAACGCGCAGAATGGAGCTGGCTGATCTGTATTATTCGGGAAGACGCATACTTTTTCCATCCCTGATCAGGGGTAAACAACGCGTTCTTTATTTTGATACCGGCTCCAGCGCTTTCGAGTTATTGACAGATAAGGAAACCGTAGTTTCCCTGGCATCCAACGGAGCTATACCAGTTAAATACAATGTCAGTTCATGGGGAAGAACACTGGAAGCTACAAGCATAGTCACCGGTGACAGCATCACTATTGCCTTCAATAAGCTCCCGATAAACAAAGCGACCTATATCGAAGGTGCAAGCGATGTGCAGGTAAAGCAAATGATGAAGATGGGTATCGGCGGAATGACGGGTAATAAATTATTTCTCCGGTCATTATTGTTCCTTGATCTCAGGAATAAAAAATTCTCCGTAATGCCCGGTAAGAAATAAAGCAAGAGGGACGAAAGTTTCCATGCAATCAGACTAGGTCTCGCCGGGGTCTGGCGAATATTGAAACGTTCAGCCATCATACCTTTTAATAGCCGACCCCGATGCACAGCACCATTCAACAATCAGCAATCAAAGGCCGATATACCCTGAAAATGCAGTGTTGTTCCTGCGCTTGATAAAGCACAGGTACATATCTCAGAGATTAAAAAGGTGCTGATACAGCAGGCCAATGAGAAAAATGGATCATGCAATCCTGCAACGGCTGTTCAGGCTTTATGATATACACTCGGTTTCTCCGGACATCATGCCCATGACGATAGCATCGCTGGCTAATAGTTCAGTAGCAACGATACCCACCTTGCTTGACCTGATTCAGAAGAACAAGCTTGAGCAGCAATCGATCCGGCCGGGAGACAAAGTTGTTTTCGCTTCCGTCGGCGCTGGTATGAATATAAATGCGCTCCTCTACCAGTTTTAAGATTGCATTTTATGCAGCCCCATTAGTTAACAAGTGATCGATCTCAATATCGTCAAGATAAGGAGCAAGCTGCTTGGTGTTTTGAAAAACCCGGTATTCCAGAATTTGTTTGCTTTTGCAACAGCACAAGGTTTCTACATAATACTCCTGTAATTGGAAAAGAAAGACCAGGCGATCGGGAAGCTGCCTTTTGGCGATGGCTACAGCTTCAGTTAAAACAGCAGATCTTTTTTGATCTTCGGGTAATGCGATAAATTCTGATAGTTTCATAAATGCTGAATTTTACAATTAAGTTAAAAAGGCAATTACTAAAACCGGCAGTTAGTAACATAGTAATATGTTATCAACTGCGATAATCAATGAACTTACGAGGCAGAGGCTGTAACAAAGCGAGGCTGAACGATAAATGCCGCTTATCGGCAAACTGTAGAAAACAAATATAAAAGTGATTTTTAAAAATTCAAATTTATTTTTATAGCGGCAGTAAAAATACTTATCGGGCACGGTGCCTTTAAACTGTCTCTTGCATTACCATACATAAAAAGTAAATTAATTCATGTTGCTGACAACTATAAATGAAGTTGGATTTTCTGAAGAATATCTGAAATGCTGAATGGCTTTTTAATCATATCTGCGGCGCGCCTATTGCTGTATATATACCTTTAAAAAAAAGGTATTTAACTTTCTTTAATCAAACAGCGATTACATTATGGGACTGAACGCCTGACATCAAGCACGTTATTGGAAAATTAAGGAAGAGGCAGCAATGCGGTGGTATGTGTATCTGCTGGAGGCGAAACAAAAAACACTGGCGGCGCAATACACGACTTATGATAAGCTCCACTTAATCCCGTTTGATCAACTGACATCATTTTCACATATAACTAAAATGGTCAAATAGTGGGCGCCATCACCGTGGCTGGATCGAGGATGATAAAAGAGTACACAATTAATATATCGTCTTGGGTAAGAAAAAAGCTGTAATTTACTATACCAAGGCTGAACTTGACTTTCTCTGATCTAAGCTTAGATGGTACAACCGGGTCGATTTTTTCCGAAAAGCGTATCATGTGCGAAGAAGGTGGGTTAATTTACTTTTTACCTTTTAGATTAACAATGCGGAATAACTCCTGCGTGATAAGCATGGTATTTGTGCCCAACTGTTGGAGGTCGCAGGTCCGCATATCAATATTCAGTGGCAGGCCGCTCACCGACTCCATAAACTCGATATACAACATATCTTTTACGTTCACTTCGGGCGACGCTTTTAACTTTTTAAATAAGGTGCTGGCATCATCACGGTCACTGCCTAACTCAAAGCGTGCGATACGGTGGGGGCCATCAGACGTTTGAATGCTAATATCGATATAAAAAGATGTAAACATAGCCATAGTTATGCAAAAGTAAAGCCGCTTTGTTCGGACAGAGCGGCTTTGGACGGTTCGTAATCTATTTTACCTCAATCGACAACAGCCGGGGTTTTGCCTTTTCGGTTTTCGGAAGCACCAGCCGCAGGATACCGTCAGTATACGTTGCGCGGATGTATTCTGTGTTCACCGTTTCATTCAGCGTGAAATGACGCTTAAAGGAACGTTGCACATATTCATTACGTACCCAGCCGGCGTTTTCATCACCTTGTTTCTTGCTGTCATCGTGTATAAACGAAATCTGCAGTTCATTGTTTTGTACCTGCACTTTAAAGTCCTCTTTTTGACATCCCGGCGCGATTACATCGACTTCATATTGCTGATCGGTTTCGCGCACGTTCACCGGCACACTACCCCGGTTACCAGATTCTTCCGCATCCCATAAATTACCATCGAAGAAACGGCGTAGCGTATTGTTGAAGATACTATCAACAACAAGACTGACCTCGTTCGAATTTACAGCATTTCGTTTTTCAATTGTGTTTGTCATAAAGCACCTCCTTTATTTTAGTGAATTAATAAACATATTTACCATACCAGGAACGGGTTGTCGCCCTGCGGCCATCTGTCTCTTTTTTCGCGGCGGATATTCATCCGCCTTTTGATCTGTTGGATGAGTTGTCGCATAAAAAGTGTTTTGAAAAGGCCCGCAAGCAAAATGCCAGTGATTACCTGTACTGAAAAATTGACATTTTCTCTGATTTTTTTTCAGCAGTAAATGAAAAGATTACATTCTTCGTGTGAGTAAGGTAGAAATCATCGATAACTTTGGCAGGGATCAGGCGGTTTAAGAAGTAGGGCAACGCCTTATTTAACCATCATAGATTGCATACGGTTAATAAACATGCGAATGTCGGCATCCTTTGTAACGACGAATAGATTTTCCTGCAATTACGCATAGCTCCAACCAAATACGGAAGTGCAAATGGAAGTTCAGAGGTCCTGCTGTTAGAATTGTTCCAATGAAAAATATTAGGGGCATAGCCTTCGCCGATTTCCAGCGATTTCCCAATGGCAAAGCTGTTGACAAATAACTTTATTTGTTCCGCTATTTAGTTGTAGCATCCGGCCTTTTGAGTCTGCCATAATAATTACGTTTCATAAAAGTATCTTGAAAATGTAATAAGATCCTGTTCAAGATAGAAACACGAGGGTTCCTCGCAGAGTACAGAATATTCCAATACGGGGCCATATCATGTGTCCAGGATGTAATAAGGTATTAACCGGTAGTGATTCTAACGAGAAGACTTCACGCTATTATTATTATTATCACTGCCACTCTTCTTGTGGATTCCGGGTGCGAGCCGAGAAAGCGAATGATCTTTTTTCAAAAGAGTTAAAGAAACTAGTTCCACGTTCTGGAATGGAGGAAACCTATGCCTATTTGATCAATACGGAATACAAAAATCAATCGCTAACTGAGCGAAATGACATTAAGCACTATAACAATAAACTTACGGAACTAAACGAGGATATTGCAAAGGCCTGGAAAAAAATCATTA
>CAZGSG010000262.1:0-8203 GCA_964528095.1 uncultured Terrimonas sp. | reverse complement strand
AAACATGACTTTTTAAAACCCTGCGCAATGATAAAAAATTTTTTTTCAAAAAGGGCAGCATTCATTTCTCTGATGGCAGGGTTGCTGCTATTGCAGTCACCCTCCTGCAAAAAATTTCTGCAGGTGCAGCCGCGTGGCTATATGTTTGAAGAAGAAGCATTTTCCACCCCAAAGGGTGTTGAATCGGTATTGAATGGTATTTACCAATCCTTATCCGACTCATTATTATATGGCAATGTAATCACTATGGATGCCACAGAGGGTATGGCCCAGTATTACTACTCAAGCAGTGTAAGATATCTGGGAATGGACTTTGAATACACGATTTATAAACTCTTGTTTGACGGTATTTGGAAAAAGGCATATTCATCTATTTTACAAGTAAATAATTTTAGTACCCACCTGCAGCATCCTTCATTTCATGTAATAGAAACCGATGAACGAAATATCCTGTTAGGAGAAGCCTATGCAATAAGGGCGCTGCTGCACTTTGATCAGCTTCGGCTCTTTGGGCCGGTATATGCGATAGCGCCAGATGCGCTTGCGATTCCTTATGTGCGCAAAGCCAGTACAGAAATACAACCCATCTTATCGGCCAGGAATGCAATAGCGGAGATTCTTCACGACCTTGATTCGGCGCTGGTATTGCTGGATAAAGACCCTGTACGTGTTAAAGGTGCTGATAAAACAGGCCTCTCAGGGGTAGGTGAAACGATCAATTACCTTTCTAACCGGCACAGGAGGATGAATTATTTTGCTGTAAAGACTTTACAAGCCCGCGTATTACTTTATGCCGGAAAAAACACGGAGGCCTGGGATGCCGTCAATTCAGTGATTTTGGTTCAGGAAGCTTTCTTTCCATGGCAAACGGAAACGCAGCTGGCAAAAGATCCTGTGATGAGCGGGGAATCTTTTTTCGGAATTGAAAACAGAAAGATATATGATTACTACCGACAGCTTTTCAGTCCTATGCTCACCGATGATCAAATAAATACGCCAGCGCCTTTGAGATTGAATGCAATTTACGATCCGGCTTCCACTGACTTGCGACTAAAATACTGGTTTAAAGTAGGGCTTGAAGGCGATAAAGCGTATAAGGTTTTTATAAAATACAGCGATGTATCCATTATGGACGGGGCTGTTAAATATTATCAGCCGCTCATAAAAAAAGCGGAACTCTACCTCATTGCTGCTGAAACCGCACCCGATCTGCAACAGGGATATTTTTATTTGAACACCCTGCGATTAAGCAGGGGACTTACTCCCATCAATTTTGATGCAGGAAGTACCAGAAATGACCTTTTGGTGGCTATCACCGATGAATACCAAAGGGAGTTTATCGGTGAAGGACAAACGTTTTTTATGTTCAAGCGATTGAACCTTGCAACAATACCTGAGGTAACCGGATCGGGTACTGTTGGCATGAACGAAAGTAAATACGTGGTGCCGTTTCCTGAAGATGAACGCTATTATCGTTAATCAGGAATAAGCCAGACTACCCTGCAGCTCAACACTTATCGAAATATTACTATTCTAAAAGAATTACGAATATGCTAAAAAATAATAGTTTACACTTTCTGTCAACTTTATTATTATTCGCGGTTATTGTCTCTCAGACAGCGTGTAAAAAAGAATCACTATCCAGCTTTTCCGGAGAAAACTTCCTGTACTTTATTAATGTCAATGAACCAATCGGAATAAATTCCACTAATCTGCCTACCCTTTATGTACCGGAGAATAAATTTTCTTTCCTGGATCATCTGTTTCAAAGGGATACGCTAAAAACAAATGTAATGTATAACGATAGGGGCATTGCTATTTTCCCACTTTCGGTTCAATGCGACGGAAGATTAGCAAACACTAATCGAAAAATTTCGATCGTTGCTGAAGGAAACGGGAAAGAATTTGTAGTAATGCCTCATCCTGATTCCTTATACATACCTGCAAAACAAGTTGAATGTTTTCTACACCTGAAAATCATAAGGCCTCCGCAGTCTGATACAGGAATGAAGACGCTGACAGTATATCTCAAAAATAACAACGACTTTTTACCTGAAAATCATGAATGGAATAAAGTAACCTATGTGTTTGGGAATCTGGTTACAGTTCCTGGTAATTATGGCACTGTAAAAGAGGCTTATGGCGATTTTTCTGTAGCTAAGATGTATGCTTTGCAATATGCTGCAGACAGGGCTGGATCAGCTTTTTGGAGCACAGAACCCAATGCGGTTGCCATGAATGCTTTACTCGCACAAAATGGGTTAAGAGTGGTGGATTTTGAGAATTTCAATCTCAATGAACTTTATTATTTTATGGGTCTTTGGTCCTATGTCCTGTTTCTGCAATATCATAATCCCTCTTTGGATTTAGCGCTTTTTGAGGAGTATTATTTTCCTCTCACCACTACAATCATCTCACTCACCAAAGAGTATATCAGTGAAAGAAAAACTGCCGGTAACCCGGTTTTGGATGAAAAGGGAAATGAAATATTCTTTCCATAATTGAAATCCACCGAGATCAAATAATTCAATAATATTTTATAGAATGAATCCTGAACTATTTTATTCAAATACACCACTTACTACGGCTTGTTGCAGGTTGGGTATTTTGTTATGTTGTTTAAGCACCTTCCTGATAGCAGGTTGTAGAAAAAATCTGAAAGGGCCCGATGCTGGTTCAATGAATGAATTTTCTGTCAGCCTGCCTCAGGAGGCAATAACATTGATAAGAGGAATAGAGGGAGGGGATAGCCTGAAGGCACAAATCAGTTTTCCTGGCCAACCAGAAAAACAATCAGATAATTCAGCCTTTACGTATATATGGACCAGTTTGATTAACCGGGATACATTAAGTACCAGGCACTTTCTTACTTTTAAAGATTTTGATGGCCAGCCCCCTGCCTTGATCTCATGCCTGTTGACCGTTCAGGAAAAAAGCACGGGAATTACCAAACATGCTACGAGTTCTGTATTTGTAACAACTGCTACCCGTGAAGGATGGGCGCTGCTGGGTGAACGATCAGGTAAAGCGTCTCTTAGTATGCTTACCTATACGCCACAAGGATATCGAAAGTTTATTGATTTGGAATCTGAGCTGGGACTCCATCTTCCATTGCAGGGAAAACCTGTTTCCATTGATGCATTGGGAACCGATAAAGCTATAGGTAATGCAATAAACCAATGGCTGGGTGTTTCTACAGACCAGCAAATAAAAATTATCCAAACAATGGATTTTATCGAGAAAACAAATGTATCAGATTACCTCACTAATACTTTGCAACCTGCTCCTGCTCATCCTGTGACCTTAGCAGTAAATGGTTACAATAGTTTTGTAGCCTCTCAAGGCAATGATGTTTATTTTTTCAATACAAGATTGATGGTAATCAACGGAAGGTTAACCCGGACCCAGATAAATACATATCCTCCGGGCGAAACAGGTGCAGCCGCATTTAAAGCATCGGGTATACATGCTTTTATGGACCCCTTGCCAAGGAAGGATTATAGCTGCATAGTCTATGATGCGGAGAATTATCAATTTGTAAGCGCGCGTCTGAGTGGCAATGCGGACATAAACGGAGTTTTTCCTTTGCAATTGCCTTTTTCCTTACAAGGTTTTCAATTGAAATCGATGTCGACACGGATGAAGGAAGAAAAGGCTGAACTCACTGCATTTTTGTATAACCCTTCCAATAGTAAAGGTTACGTAATTCAATTTTTATCAAACGGAATACTGAAATTGATAAAGGAAATTCCGGCTTTGGATGCAATCGATCTGGTTCAATCGAAGTTTATTGAAATCGACAATAATACCGGTTATCTCCTCTATACCAAAGGCAGTGAAGTAAAGGCTTATGATTACCAGTTAGGTCAAACGTTTTCGTTGCTCAATTTCGGCAGTGAAGAAATTACACTGATAAAAATTACAAAGCATATTCCTCCGGTTTGTAGAATGCCGGGAAGGTTAGAGCTTTATCAGGAACTGCTGAAACGATTGGTCGTATGTACTTACAATCCTGCCATGCCCGATAATGGAGGCATATTCATGCTGTTCCAAATACCATTGGGGCATCAATCGCCGGTGAAAGAAACGGAAGAAAAAGGATTCCCTAAAATAGTGGATGTAGCTTTTGTACCTATTCCATGATCGCACTGAACCAGGAATAATCAACATCAATGTAAGCAAAGCAGCATGCCGAAAACCGGCTAAGGGGAAAGGTATGTCATGAAGTAAGCATTGTAGTCATAAAAATCAAGAAACAAGTATTCCTGTAAAACAGAATTATTCAATAAGAATTTAAACTGACAACTAAAATGAGTAATATTTTAAAGATAGAGAACCTGTCGCATCGGTACAGCACTTCCTGGGCCATTCGCGAAATCAATCTCGAAATAAACAGCACCGGCGTCATTGGTCTGCTGGGGTCGAACGGTGCCGGTAAATCCACTACCATGAACATCATGTGTGGCGTGTTGAATCAGACTGAAGGAACGGTGTACATTAATGGAAAAGACGTAAGAAAGGAGCCTGAAGCTGCTAAAACGAATATTGGTTTTTTACCGCAAACGCCTCCGTTGTATCCTGACTTTACAGTGAATGAATACTTACAGTATGCAGCTGAACTGAGGATGATCGAAACAAATAAAATTAAAGCAGCCGTAGGCGAAGCGATGGAGCGCACAGGCATTGCACATTTCAGTTCCCGGCTTATCAATAATCTGTCCGGTGGGTATAAACAACGTGTAGGGATTGCACAAGCTATCATCCATAAACCGAAACTGGTGGTGATGGATGAACCTACCAATGGTTTGGATCCCAATCAGATCATCGAAGCCCGTAAGCTCATCAAAGGGATTGCCCGTGAACACACCGTATTGTTGTCGTCGCACATTTTATCAGAGATACAATTGATGTGCGCAGAGGTCATCATGATCGAAGCCGGACGGATTGTGTTCTCCGATACAATGGACGCATTCAATAATTATTTACAACCGGGCAGTATCATGGTGAAAATGGAGAATCCCCCTTCACTGTCAGCGTTGCAAGCAATACCAGGAGTTACCCGCGCGGAATTCCTTACCGATAAACAGGCTTGTATTTATTTTGACGGCGACCAGCAAATCTCAGAGACCATCATTGAAGCGGGTGTAAAGAACGGGTGGAGGATCAGGGAAGTGAACCTTGATAAAAACCTGCTCGATAATATTTTTAAACAATTATCCACTCAATCAACATATTAATCTAATCATATGAAGACTATTTTAAAAATAGCAAGGGCAGAACTGCGCACTCTTTTCTATTCCCCGGTAGCCTGGTTTTTGGCAGTTGTTTTTATGATTCAATGTGCTGTATTTTATTCTGGAGCAGTTTACTCGATTACAAAACTGCAGGAAGGGCAAGAGAAATTTCCAAGATGGAGAGGATTTCCGTTTTCTCTGACTAACTTCATTTTTTTGAACGCCGATGGTATTTTTTCCAATGTAATGATGAACCTGTATTTATTCGTGCCCATGCTTACTATGGGATTATTGAGCAGGGAAGTCAGTAACGGCAGTATCAAATTATTATATTCTTCTCCAATAAAAACCCGGCATATCGTATTGGGAAAATATTTCTCGCTGATGATTTTCAATTTGATATTGGTGGCCATCGTTGGAATATTTATGGTTTCCGCTGCTTTTAATATTCAGGATGTTGATGCAGGACTTCTGTTGTCAGCGTCATTGGGTTTCTATTTGCTGGTCTGTGCCTATGCAGCCATCGGATTATTCATGTCAAGTCTGACTACTTATCAGATTGTATCTGCGATAGGCACTTTTATCATCATTTTTATACTGAGCAGAATTGGCGGCTTGTGGCAGGAAATTGATTTTGTTAGAGACATTACAAACTTCTTATCCATATCTGGCAGAACCGTAAGAATGCTTGTGGGACTCATTACCACCAAAGATGTTATCTATTTCCTTGTTGTAATTTTTATGTTCACGGCCTTTACCCTGCTAAAATTAAGATCGGTAAGAGAATCAAAACCCTGGTATGTTACATCAGGGAAGTACCTGGCTGTAATATTAACAGGATTGATAGTAGGATATGTATTTTCAAGGCCGGTCCTGGTAGGGTATTGGGACACTACTGAACCTCAAAGCAATACTATTCATCCCAGGATTCAAAAAATTGTAAAAGGATTGGGAGATGATGTGTTGGAAGTAACGTTATATACCAATTTGTTTGCCACTCAGTGTACTGCCGGACTTCCCGCAGGCCGCAATCAATACCTGTCGAAGTTGTGGGAAAAGTTTGTTCGTTTTAAGCCTGACATTCAATTTAAATATGAATACTATTATGCAGTGAAGGCAGATGATCGGATGCTCAGGAGATTTCCTGGAAAGAATCTCAAAGAGATTGCTGCGGATATTGCGAAAATGAGAGATCTCGACCTGGCAGCGTTCAAAACTCCGGAAGAAATGAAGAAAACGATCGATCTGGCGGATGAAGACTTTGAACTGGTCATGCAATTAAAGTATAAAGGGAAAACTACCTTCCTCAGAACTTTTAAGGATGCTGCTATATGGCCCGATGATGAACTGGTGGCTGCAGCGATGGCACGTCTGCAAAACCTGCAAATGCCTAAGATCCTTTTCGCAACAGGTAATCTTGAAAGAGACATTTTTATTCAAGGAGAGCGTGGGTTATCGAAGGGTGTTTCTGATAAGTTGACCAGGGAATCATTGATTAATAACGGATTTGACGTGGATACAATATCATTGGATCTTCGTGACATACCATCAAAAACAGAAAATATTGCAGCATTGGTGCTGGCCGATCCTAAAACACCCATGAGTTCAGTAAAGACGGAGAAGATCGGTCAATATATTGAATCCGGTGGAAACATGCTGATTTTGGGGGAGACGAAGAAAGAAGATATGTTGAATCCCCTACTGGAAAATGTAGGAGTGCAGTTTGAAAAAGGGGTATTGATAGAGGTGTCCCAACATTCTCCACCCGACCTGCACCAGCCATATCTCACCCAAAGTGCCGCCAGCCTCGCTGAAGAAGATATATTATTAGCACTCAAAAAAAAATATATAGACACTGTAGCCATATCCATGGAAACCGTAGTTCCCATTAATTATAAAGATGGCGGAACATTTAAAATACAACCGTTGACAAAAGCCATGCCCAATGCGTGGCTGAAGAAAGGAATACTCGTAAGGGATTCGGTACCTCCGGCATTGAACCCGGCAGAAGGAGATTATCAGATAGATCCATTTGTTACTTCAGTGGCTTTAACCAGGAATATACACAATAAGGAGCAACGGATTATTGTAGCGGGCGATGCGGATTTTATCAGTAACAAGTTTGCGGGGGCGGATTTTTTTGGGAGAGCAATATATAGCTGGCTCGATCATAATGAGTATCCGGTGTATGGACCGGTGCTTCCGCCAAAAGACAGATTGATGAAAATCGGATCACCTGCAGCCAGTGCACTTAAAGTAACCTATGTGTGGATACTCCCCGCATTGCTGGGCCTGGTGGGAACCATTTTATTAATCCGTCGTAAAAGAAAATGATATGACCCTTCAAACAGACGAACAAACGATAGATGATCTGAGACTTTTCAGCAACAAAGATGCGCCGGGCATTTATGATCTGTATAATGATACGCATACCAGAGGCGGTGAGGAAGCCCTGCAGCATATGTTTCGCAGTCCACTCGCGGATATAGAAAAGATCAACCAACGTAGCAGTATCATTGAACAGTTTGCAGCGATTGATGTCCCTTTCCCATTCAATGCCTCATTGTTTGATATGGCTGAAAAATATTTGACCCATTCAACTGAAACAGGAAAAAGTGCATCGCATTCACCTGCGTTTGGAGAAAAAGAAATCAATAATGGCGTGACTTCCGTTATTGAACTGATTAAGATTACGGGTGATTTCTTAAGATCAGATAAAGTAACAGGTATAGACGCTTACAGAGAAGAAAGAGAAGAAATTGCTGCCTTACTTGCCGACACGGTATTTGACCCGGTGACCCGGGAAAATTCAAAAGGGAAATTGTCGTATGCCTCCATAACTGCCTTTGATACGCTCTTCAGGGTACGGGAACATCATAAAATCAAGCAACTGCTCGCTTATATTTTTAAACTGGATGTGTACCTGTCAGTGGCCTCTATAGCCAACAAGAGAAAGTTTGTGTTTCCAC
>CAZGSG010000261.1:0-8214 GCA_964528095.1 uncultured Terrimonas sp. | reverse complement strand
CCTTCACGGATTTGTGTAATACCTGAATATAATTTATTAATAGTTGCCGATAAAGGACCAGGTTTTTTGGCAAAGGCCTACACCCTGGATAGCCTTAAACTGATCAAATATTTTGTAAAAAAAGGCGAGGGCCCTGACGAACAATTAAGCATATTTCATTTGCAATATGATCCACTGGCTAAATGGCTGAATGTATCCGACTTTTATAAACGAAGGATTTTTAATTATGCAATTGATTCGATTATTTCTCCATCAGCCAGTACGCTGCCCGTGAACAATATTAACTTCCGGGAGATGACATTAAATAAACCCGTTTTTATCAGTGCGAATAAAATCCTTGACCTGCGTGATAATGCTCAGGGAGATTCCATCGGCGTATTTAATTTTTACAATGACAGTGGTGCGATAACGGGTATTGCCGGCAAATATCCGCCGGTAGAAAAAAAATATGAGAAACACCAGTTGTGGGACGTATTTGCCGCGGGGTTAAATAAATCAAGCGACGGATCAAGGATTATTGTCAATTACTTTAATACGGACTATTTAGAATTATATGATACGGCTGGGGCACTGCTCAAACGTGTACAGGGTCCGGACATTTCTTACCCGGATTATCAATCGGAATCAGTATCTGGTGGTGGAGTAATTACCAGGCCTTCCCAAAAACAAAAAAATGCATATATCGGACTGGCCAGTATGCACAATGATATTCTCGTTATGTATAGTGGAAAACCGGTCACTGAACAAAATGACAACAGGACAACACTTTTTCGTTTTTCAAAAGACCTGGCTCCTCAGACTATTTACAACCTGGATGTTCCTGTGTTTTTATTTGATATTGATTGGACAACCCTTACCGTTTATGGGCTTACAAGGGCAAAAGAGGGCACTATTATGAAATATAAATTATAACTATGGTTAAGCTGACAACAAGCGGAATCCTAGTTATAATATTTGTATTATTATTGACTGGGCCTTTTTTGTTTTGCGCTAATACTAATTCAGCTCCTGCTTATATGGAGCAAAGCATTTATGACAAACTCGCGAAACCTTGTGCAAAGGAAGGTGAAGACCGGTTGATCGTATACTATTTTAATGGAGAATGTGCCATTTGTTTCGCGAAAATAATACAGATAGAATCGGAGTTAAGAAACAAGCCCGATACACGGGCGGTTTACCTGGCCCAGACAATTGATTCCGCCCTGGTATCGTATAATTTAAAAAAGAATAATATACAGGCCTGCCTGCTGGTGGAGGGAACCGCCGACTCTTCCTATAGAAAATATTTTCAGCTCAATGAGGTATACGAAATTGATGAAAAACGTCTGGTTCATCCTTATTCTGTCGGCCAAAATAAAGTAAAGTAGGGCCCGCGTTTTAAATCGTGTAAGCTATCTGATGCGCTTTACACTATTTCCCATCGGGGTCTGGCGGATAAAACAATGTCGAACTATAGATACTGTTCAATAGCCGACCCCGATGTGTAGTGATCTCCCGTAATCAGCAATCATAAACCTGTGTCCCATCGGATGCCGGCGGATAAACCAGCGTATTTCCCATCGGGGTCTGGCGGATAAAGTAATTTCGAACTATAGATACTGTCCAATAGCCGACCCCGATGTATAGCTATCTTCAGCAATCAGCAATCAACCTGTATGGGTTGAATAGTCTCGGAACACTCATTAAGAGGCTGCCCTAATTTTGATCTTTGCGGGTACATATTCTACAACAATCAGAATAAGCGCCATCGCGGATCTGGGGAATAAGCGATCATATGCCCCATGGTATTTTTTTTGAGTATTATTTTTCCTGGTAAGAAAGCCAATAGGGCTTGTAAAAAGCTACGGAAAAATGCCCCGCCCGCCATACACTTTATTTAATGCGTTTATGGCTGGAAGGCTGGTTTGTTTAACAGGGAAAGTATGTTGCAAATGATTAACGTGTATACTTAGCTAAGCAGGCGTTTATTTGTCTCTTTCAGTAATTTCTTCTATTTTATTCATTACGTCAGTAAGGTTTAGTGGTTTTATGAGATAGTCGATCCCCTTTGTCTTAGAAGTAGAAATGCTCAATTGGTCATCGCTGTTCGTAGTAAATATAATAATGGGGATTGGACCGCCTAACTTAATTTTTTCTATTACTTCAAAGCCGGTCATCTCAGGCATGTTAACATCCATGATAACTATATCAACACTATTGTCTTTTATAATTTCAGGAACTTGCATTGAATCAGCTGTTTCAAGAACTTCGTATTCCTTTTCTAAGGTTTTTCTGAACAGCATTCGTTCTATATCATCATCATTGGCAAGTAAGATAACAGGCGCTTTCAGATGAGTTATCAGTGGTTTTTTGATCTCAGCTGGAATAGGCACTTTGTCCTTCGATGAGTGCTGGTCATTATTAGAATCTTCAATGACTCCATGTTTATGCAGCGATTTTTGAAGCCGCATAACGGCTATGATCGCGCAAAACAAACAACAAAGGGCTCCCAGATATGATAGTATTTCGAATACCATGGTCTTAGTTTGTAAAATTGAATAATTTTTCACCTTCGACTACATGCATTCTGTAACGTTCAATGCCATGAAAGACCATAACAGAAACGATCGCAAACCACGCAGCAAAACAAATATTCGGATTTCCAGCAGGCTGGGTCAGGCATGAACTAAAAAGTAACACAGAAAAGAGACCAAAAGAAAATAACAGCACTGATTTGGAGGAAACAAAGATAGAAGCTGGGTATAAAGCCGCGGTGAGTACAACTTCAGTATAAATAGGTTTGCATGTCATTAATGAAACCAACAAGGGAGCCAGGGGCGCAACTACATATAAAAGAACGCTTGCAATAAAAACCTCCTGTTTGGCGGTCATGAACTTTGAAAGTGAGGATGCACTCATAGATAGCCGGTTTCAATAAATGTAGTGTTTTTATTTTGACCTTAAAGCACTTTATTTCTCATTGGGTTTGGCGGATAAACCGGAGTATGTACCATCGCTGGTCATGTCCCATCGGGGCTGGCGGATAAAGCAATTTTGAATGATACATACTGCCCAATAGCCGACCCGATGTGTACTGATCTCCCGCAATCGGCAACAATAAACCTGTATCATTTGAATGTGTTCGGAACACTTATTAATAGACTACCCTAATCTCTTTTTAAGATATAACTATCGCACCCATCGGGGTCGGCGATGAAAAAACCGCGGTATTGAAAACTCGTTTCTTCGCCAGACCCCGCTGGGGCATACCCCGGTTGCTGAAAATAGAAGATTCCGTCTCGAAGAGCGACTTATGTCCCATCGGGGTCTGGCGGATAAAACAATTTCGATTATATATACAGCCCGTTAGCCGACCCCGATGTATGGTGATTTCCAGCAATCGGCAAACATAAACCTGTAGCATCTGAATAGTGTTCGAAGCATTTATTAACAAACTACCCTAATCTCTTTTTAAGATATAAATATGTCACACATCGAGGTCGGCGATGAAAAAATTGGAGTATTGAAAGATCGTTTCTTCACCTGACCCCGCTGAGACATAAAAGGTGCACTCAAAAGGAAATTGATAATATTTCTGCAGAGGTAATAGAAAAGTTAAATAAATTGCCAGACAATGCAACAGCGTTGGGAGTTGAACAAGCATTACTGCAATTGAATGGAACTTTAAATCCAGGTCTTCTTAAAACTGCAGGTCGAATGTTATCTAATCAAAGAAATGCCACCTTGAATGAAATCTATAAAAAAACCAGGGTAGATTGGTTGGAGAAAAATATCCCGAATTGGAAAGAAGTTTTAAAATTTCAATAAATAATTATGGCCAGAGCAGGGTTTATCGATAAAAGTGTTTTTGAATTCAAATTACCCTTTAAGCTTGGATTTGCATATTGTAAGATTCTCGATTTTAGACATATACGAGAATTCGATGGCGTACTTGCAAAAGTGTTTAATTTAATTACTGATCAATCAATTACTGACATCAAAATGCTGCAGGGAAAAGAATGGTTATTTGGCGCACGAAGGATGGCCGGTATTCCAACTGTGACCGGGAAAAACGCCTGGAAATACAGGGGAATAATAATTTCAGAAGATGACCAGATTATCCCTGAATTCAAATATTCGCATAAATTATCACCGTTGGTGGAAGATGAATCTGTAATAAAAAAATGGAGCATTGTTAAAAATATTGACGAGTCAACTGAAGACGAGTATACATATGAACAAGTTAAACATTTGGAAACTACCGTTATTGCATCGCAATATGGAATTGGCGTAAGGACAGCCATGGAGTATTGCAGAATAAATGGACTAGAGATTACCGATTATTTTGATTTGGACGATCCCGCTCATTGGAGTATTTATAGGACAATGATTAACGTCCCCATTTATAGCACAATACCAAATAAAATAAGGGGTAAGGCTGCTAATATTAAGTCAAAATAATCGGCAAATAAAAGGGGATTCGGGAAAAGAATAGGTCCCTGTTGTCGGTAGTGTTGGCGGGTTTGTTCTTTAGGCGCTCAAACGCTTTAATAAATAATTTGCAGATCGTTTCAGTGACGGAACACTACCGACAACTGAGTATTCGGTACAAGCCAGTCGTGAATGCATTGCCTGCTTCCTTGTAGTATGATTATATGCTGAAAGATCGCCTCGGGAATGTAGCGAAGCCATTTTCACGCAGTGAAAATCCTCCTTAGCTCAATCCCGTACAAATAGCTAAGCTCTCCCTTCGCTCATTTTCTCTGTTAACTCCTTTGAAATCCCCGTCAAAATTCTTGAGCTCTTTACGGTGAAAAAATTTTCCCCGCAATCAAAAAACCTCGCCTCCATCATGCGCGGATTCAAATCTTCTGTAACCATAAAAGCGCGGCAGATTGATACAGGCTTCAACTGGCAACCCCGTTTTTATGATCATATCATTCGCGATGACAGATCATATCAACTGATAACAGCATATATTCTTAATAATCCTGCTAACTGGCAAAAGGGCCAGTTCTATTTATAGAGTGGATTGGGCAAGGAGTACAGGTGTAAATACGGATATTATTGTTTTATGCGTTGATACAAATCAAGTTGACAGAAAAAACGAGACTGGCTATTGAGAATGTTAAAATATCAACTAATATTTGACACGAGAACAACAAATCAATATCCAATCCATGAAATCGCAACCGCGACTAACTGCTTATTCTATATTTATGTCTTTACCCGGCATGAATAATTTATCAATCAAATTTTATTGCTATTAATGACTACATGCTATTCCTGCTGTTGATCAGCGGGTATTCCATTTTATACTATAAGCAATTCTTATAAAGAAATAGAACTCGGTTACTGTGCGCTGGATACGCATTGGTAGATAGGAGTAGCAGGCGGCCTCGGTCGCCTGCTTATATATAAATAGTTCCTTGCGGGAACGGTTGACGATAACGTAAAGATTGTTTATAAATGGAGGGCTATTTTCACGCAGTGAAAATCCTCCCTGGCTCATCCTCCCAAACAAATAAAGCATCTACAAAAAACCAAACACTTCCTTCGCTCATTATCTCTGTTAGCTCCTTTGAAAACTCTATCAAATAGCGTGAACTACAAAACTGAAGAGTCATTACCCCAGGCCCGGGATGACAATCAAAAACCGATTGTATAGACGAAACCCAATTAGAACGATAGCAGCCCCAAACCAATATCCAGCATCGAACATCCAACATCAAACATCCAACATCCAGCATCGAACATCCAACATCGAACACCCAATCATCACTTCCTAATATACACCGGTATCTTCGGATTCACCGCCGTTTCTCCGCTGAATAGTTTACCAATCGGCCCTTCATCAAATTCGATGCGCGGCTCAAACCCGGAGTTGACAGCAATCGTATAACCAAATTCACCTTCTATGCCTTTGGAGATCTTTGTATCACGGTAACCCGTAAACTCGACACCGGCCGACACACCAACGCCAAACTTCATTCCTACATCCGATATTTTTTTATTGCCATCTACCGTAATATAAAACCCCTGCGAGGCAGTGGCTTCTACTTTGGCTTCTGTACCCAGTACTTCTATCGTTTTATCGATGCTCAATTCGAAACCCGCGGTGAGCGTGGATTGATGACTCGCGAATTCATGTTTGAAATTAAGGGTAACGCCTTCGCCTATTTCAAATTCCGCTTCTTCACAATTGATCGAGATGCTACCGATAACGGCAGGGATCTCGATATCAACCGGGCAATCAAATCCCCAGGAAGCGTTGATCTCGCTGGTCGTTGTCATTTTTTCTACACCGGTACATGCAGGGGGAACACTATAAGGAAATACCAATAATTCCAGTTCGCCCAGGTAAGAAGCCGCTGCTCCATAAAAAGCGCCGCGTGCCAGCTCCTTGTTGGCTGCCAGGAAATACTCCCAGTACGAGTTAAGAAAAAAACGTTGCAGCGCCATGTTTTGATACTTGGTACGCTGGTCCGCTACAATCGATGCCCGGTCTTGCAGGTATTCGTTGCCCGCGGAATTGATCTTTTCACATTTTTCTTCCATCAGCTTTTGCATGGCGGCACAGTTGGCGCAGCCAAGGGATTGTTTTTTTGTTTCATACTCTTTTTCAATAGAAACTTTTTTACTGGTAAAATTTTTTGAAAGCTCGCTGAGACTTTTTGTAACAGTTGATGCCAGTGCCATAATGCTTTGATCATTGGCCAACGCCAAAGCCATCTTTTTCTTACCACGCCAGGCCATGGCAGAAAACAGCCGCACACTGGTTTTATAGCCAAAAGGATTTGTTTTTAAATTGGCCATCATTTGTTGCTGCTCGCGTTGCAATAATGCAGTGCCTGATTTATTATATTGCCGGGAAAGTTCCGAAAGCTGTGCAGACTGTCTTCTTACGGCATTTATAAAAGCAATATTGCCGGCGTCGATCTTAGCGGCTTCGAACATGGTCAATTGCAGGGGTGGTAGTTCAAACTTATAAACACTAAATCCATCCGGCAGGTTGAGTTTACCTGTGTAAGCAATCAGCGGATTATTAGTAACTGGCAAACGATCTTCCAAAGAGTTGGCCGCGACATTAAAGCCACCTTTTAATGAGGCCTGCGCATAAGCGGCAGCCTGGCTGGTATTTTTATTTGATAGTTCTATCTGCGCCATCGTATTATTGGCTTCCGGGTGGAGCGGACTTTGTTTGATGCATCGGCCGAGGTAATATGCCGCGCTGTCCTTTACTCCCAGTGCTGCATAGGACTGCCCCAGGTTATTACAGACGACAGCGCTTAATGGATATTTTTTTGCCAGGTATTGCAGGATAGGGATCGATTGTAATGACTGGCCACCGGTATGTAATAAAGCCGCGAGATTATTGAGTGCGGTGACATTCTTCGGATTTTTTTCATAGGCCTTAGCCGCCAGCGCCAGTGCAGTGAGGGGACTGTTCTTAAAATACCATGCGTTAGTTGATAATGCCGCGAGGCGTGTATCATTATTGCCGGCGATGAGTTGTTGTATCGATTTTTTTTCCTGCTCGCTGACCACTGCGATCACACTCGCATAAATACTATTCACATATACCTGTACTTCTGTAGCTGAAAGTATGTGTTTGGGTAATGCACTTAATGCGCTATTGTTTTTAACAGGGAATGCAGGTTCCGTATTTTCTGCCGCCACAGGATTAATGGCAGATGTATCCGAAGCCTCATTCAATGCCTTGCGCATGATATCTCTCATTTGTTTGGCCTGCTCCGGGGGTAGCCCTTCAAATTGTTTCATCAGCGTTTCTTCAATTTGTTTGTTATCTGTTTTCGGCTGACGATTATTCTGTGCAATGCAAGGCAAAGAAAGGGTGCAGGTCATTATTGTAATCAATAATAACCCCGGTGAGCGGTGAAGCATACTAAGATCGAATATGATGATGAATAAGGGAGTGATCTATTCAGTGAAATAGATACAGGGAATAAACCTAATGTAAATAGGAGCGTGGAATGATTGGGAGTAGCTGAAATGATTAGAAAGCCGGTTGAGTGCGCGGAATCGGAATTCAAAATTCAAAATTAAAAATTCAAAAATAGTGTACTAAGACTGGCATTGTCCTTTGTGCTCGGAGTCTATTTTTAAGCAATTCTCTTTTTGCTAAGCCCTGTTGGCTGTCATTTTTTCATCAAAGAAAAAAAGAAATGGAGTTGCCAACTTATATGTGAAAGGATAAATATATAGTAAGCAGAA
>CAZGSG010000260.1:0-8247 GCA_964528095.1 uncultured Terrimonas sp. | reverse complement strand
AAGCGGTTATAAGCCTTTACACGGCATTATTTACCTTTATAAGCTACAGGAATTTCGAACTGCCCTTTGGTTACAGCATCTACAAGAGGGCTTATTACATGTTGTATTAAAACACCTTTATCGTCAATAAAATCAGTATAAAAAGTTTTGCTTTGATTAGCTGGCAATACTTCGTTTAAAAGGTAGGTTTTGAACCAAATCGTATCACCAGGAGAATAATTAGCCTTGTCATAATGAATGTATGCGCGCTCGGGACTGTACTTTTCAGCGTAGTTAAAAATAGCCTGGCTAATATTCTGCGCCTTTGTTGAAAGCATTATCGAAAAGAAGAGAATGAAAACAAGCACAAGCTTTTTTAATAAGATCCTCATTTTATCGGAGTTTTGACCTGGTTATAATAACATAGCAATAAGGCCCTGTAAATTACGGCAGGACGATGGATGAAAAAAAGCGTTAACAGTTCTACAACAAATTTTATACAGCCAATTTACCTAAAAATCATGCCGCCATAAAACCTGTTTTGAGAATTCACTGTGAGTTTAGTTCTTTTCCGGCCGATGGTCCATATTTACGCCAACACGTAGTGCTTTTAACCCGCTGACCCCCTGCAGGGTCTCCAATTCAAGATGTTCCAGGTCATTTAATAAAATACCCTGTTCCTGCATGTACTGTATGTATTTCACATATTCATCCGCATCGTTGTAATTGAAATACACCATGGCGATCTTACCGGGCTGCGTCAGCCGTTCATTGGTATTATAGATACGGACCTTATCTATTCTTTTTTTGACCACCTGGTAACGGATATTATAAGCGCCCTCTACATCAAATCTTCGTTCATCTGTCCGGAAACTTATATCAATTGTATCGGGGTGAATAAAAATAAGTTGCGTGGTCTCTAGCGGTTTGGCCATCTTGCTCATCAGGCAGTTGGTAAGTCTTGCGATATCTGCCATCGAATTTAACTGCCATAGCCGGAGATTATGAAAATACAGGAGATTGAATGGCGTTTCAGGCGCAATGGACTGGCCAATATAAATATCATATTCTATTCCATCGCTGCGAAATTTTTCAAAATAACAAGGGTAAGACTGCTGCAGACCGGCTTTTATTTTTTCAAGATAATTGTTCACGGCATTATTTACCTGTTGCATGGATGTTTCCAATTCTTTTCTATTGCGATGTCCTTCTCCATTCTCCGCATCGGTAGCATACAGGTATTGATCCACTATATCTGCAGCCTGCGGATAATTTTTTTGAAAATGCAGCAGGAAGTCATGCATTTCTTTTTCCAGGAAATTATTCAGACCGGTTTCATTATTTGACACTGAAAAATCCGACACACTTCGCTCCCATTTTTTTGCCAGGAATATTTTTTCATCAATGATCACCAGCCCAAGCTTATCTTTTAATGCCTGTAATGTATTGATCAGCGAAATAAACCGTTCCTGCATATCTGACCTAAGGGCATCATTTCTCTGTACGGTAGAATTACGGATATCGATAGCTCCATAGAGCGGGTATACATCTTTAAAAAGGATCGGTTCCATCACCGCCTTTGTTTCGTCTGCAAAACTATCGCGTAGATAGTGCCAGGCCGTATCATTGAATTTCCATTGCACCGCAGGCTGCAGGGAGGTAAATTTTTCACGGATGATCGTATCGATCCTCCCATCAAATGCCTCGATGCTATTCTTTAATAATTGAGCCAGTAATGGAATTGCCGAATCAAGCGTTGAAAAAAAACTCTCTTCCAGCAAACCTTCTTTTTTGGAATAGATCTCCAGCACCCCCGATAATTTGTTATTATAATAGACAGGTATCAGGGCATATGATTTAACACCGTTTGATCTTAAGATTTTCAGGAAGGGCTGATTCAGCTCCATTTCTTCGGTAATGTTCCTGTAAAAAACGATACGCGGTTGTTGCAGGTATTTTTCAGCAACAGAAAGATAGGTCAGTTCTGCAAGGCCCTGTGTGCGTGCCGAACCGATCAATACGCTATTCATACATACTTCATCATTAAAGACAAGCTTATTATTGATCTTCAAAAGAGGCAATAGCCCGAATTCGATTTCACTGTTGCCGGCAAGTGTTTTGAGTGAGCGGATCACATGTGCATAATCGAAATGTGTATCAAGAGGGTTGTGGCTGAGTATGATATTCTTGATTGTCTCAATTGCATATTGACCCGTTACCTCTGTAAGCGTCAGTACAGAGATGCCCTCAAAGCTGAACATATCCAACGGAAGAAGTTTCTCCAGTGCGGAAAACTCAAGAGCCTCCTGGGGGTTTACCTGTACAGATTCCAGGTCGAGCTTTGGTAAGGGTTTATGTGTGATAACATTTATGAAACGGTCATCGAGGTTCATCCGGTAATACTTAATAATACCAGTTTCTTCATCATGAAGCGAATGGATAACCTCGTTCTTGAAAATAAAATTAAAATTATACAGCTTGCGCAACAGGAAAGAATAGACCAGCGCATGATTGGCAGCAACCTTATCTTCTTTATTCGACTGAATGATAGCCGCTTTCACCATATGGGTTTCTCCATCTGCTATCAGGTTATAAAAAGCATCGGTGCCGTAAAAGATAAGCGGTGATAGCGGTTGTGCAAGCGCCCACAAGGTCTGGTTTTCATCAGCGATAAGTGGTACAAGAATGCCATATACAAGCTCTAATAATTCTTTGTATTTTCCGATATCGTCGGCAGCAATTGTTTCCAGCAATTCGGGATGATGGTCAAATTTCTCCAACACAAAATCGTAAAAACGCGCTTTAACGGTTTTTTCTTCCCTAGCCCGCTGTTTTAAAAACTCAACAAACGGCTTAAATGTTAATGAAGAATTTACCCGGAAAAACCGGGATTCAATGTCGTGCAGGTTTAATACAAAATTTTGCATACCACATAATTGTCAGGAAATGACATAATCAGCTTATTCAAACTCCTGGATTAACCCGACTGACAAATAGCAGCGCGTTTCTTTTATTTGTTTTCCGGAGGAAATTTTATCCGCGAGACTATAACATTTTCCTGGTTGATTCTTCAGCTGTTCCTGTTATGAATGGCTGTAAGAATCCTATAACAACAAACTGAATGCAAAGTTACAGATGAATGCGGTTCTTTTTTTAAAAACGGAAACCCATTGTGAAATAAGGATACCATCCTTCGGTAGAATGCCCTATTACGATCTGTAAAACCGCTATTTGCGCCGGTGCAAAGTAGATTCCTCCACCGACGCCATTATGCCATTTACCGGAATTCTCATTTTTTTCCCAAACCCGTCCTACATCAAAGAACCCCGTGAACCCCAGCTGACCCGGAAGAATATAACTGGCGATCTTTGCCAGCTTTATCCGCATTTCAAGATTATTATACAACACCTGCTGACCGGCAAAACGATATTGACGATATCCCAATAGATTTTCATGGCCCCCTGCGAATAAAGACTGGTAAAATGCGGCCTTACCAAGTGTTATTCCACCTCCCAGCCGGTTGGCGAGAATGATTGTAGACCTGGCATTGAGACTTCTGTAAATCGAAACCTCGGGCAGGATCTGTGCAAAGTTTTTTGAGTACTTGTTTAAGCCGCTATAGCCCTGTACTCTTATGTTTACAAAAGAACCATTTGAAGGGAAGATCTTATTGTTCCTCTTATCATTTGTATAATTTACAATCACTCCCGCATGGATCTTATTATTTTTTATAGTCAGGCTGTCATATGAACCAATCAACGAGCTATTACTGATAAAACGATCTTTATTTTCCAGGCTATCATACCGGTAATAATTCAGCGCCGGCCCTATACTTATGGTACTGCCTTTTTCTCCCTTCCATCTAAAGGCAGGACTAAGTTGGTAAAGACTGAACCTGGCCCTGTAATACCTTTTCCATTCGCCGACCTTATTAAACGCGGTTTGATTTCCAAGTCCAAAAAAATTCTGTGTATTTTCCGGAGCACGGGCTTCCGCGTGTACTATAAAATCGGCTTTACCCACAGCCTGGAGCCATTCTCCCTTATACCGGATGCGGTAAGCGCCGGTTGAAAAAGAATGCGCTGCTGTTAGTTGTTGCACGCTTCCATAAGGCTGTTTACGAAAACCCTGGTGTGTATATTTTACTCCCAGGCCAAAAATGAACCCATCGTCGAGATTGAACCCGACTGTAACAAGCGGCATCGTGATATTATAAAGGTTCACCGGTACATAAGCCGTATTCACACTATCGTTTGAAAGATGTTTTTTAAGCTGATTTACAGCTTCGCCTTCAAACTTCGAATTATTTTCTTTCCCGTATAGCCTGATCTTTCTTTTCGCTTCCAGAACATTATAGTCCTTATTTCCGCCGCCGCCGATGATCCGTAGCCTGATAGAAGATGTTTTATTGTTTATTATAACGCGGTCATCTCCTTTTGCTATATATACTCTTATTTCTTTGGTCAATGATGGATCATAAATCTTATCCATCAGGGTATCTTTTACCTCTGCATCTTTATTTATTTTTTGAATGGTAATGCGAAGTGAATTACCTGGGGCATCTGCTATTGTTACCAATTCATTTTTATCAGAACTGCGGATGTCCACGATCTTATTGATGAACCGGTAATAATCCTGCATGGCTTTTGGCAGATTATCCCGTCTTTCTTTCAGTTTTTTGTACAATTCATCATGTCGGATCGTATAGGCCGAAGCGGGGAGCTGCTGAAGGGATTTTTCCAGCACAGAGTCGGTAACAGAGGCGGTGAATTCGTTGGCCATATTCGTCCATTGTTCATAGTTGAACTGCATAGAGGGATGGCTGTTCAGAAACCTTGTTTTGAACAATGAATATTTAACGTGATGGATCTTTCCGTCAAAACCCTGTAGAGTAGGCAATATCCAGGGGCGGGATGCCATCTTTGGAAAAAAACCTTCTGTCAGATGAAACACCTGGTCGCGGTCGCGAGGGACACTGAGGTATAATTTTTCTTTTCCTTTTTTTGAAACATCTACCCAGCGCCATTGGTCCTCATGCCTGTCCCAGTCTCCTATCAATAAATCAAGCATTCTTGCACGCAGAAATTCTTTTCCGTTTACTGTGTTGTCGTTGTCTTTCTGTATGTTCTTCAGCATTTTTTCTGTATTGTCAGATTCGCCGATAGGCTCTCTTTCTTCGAGCAGACAAACAGTATTGGCAAATATTTTTTCATGAATGCCGAGCTTCCTGTCAGGCGCAATTACACCAATGATCGGTTTTGCATGAGGAACTTTCACGGCATTAGCAATGGGGGGAACGATCAATGCAGAGAATGGATGTTGTGCGCTGGTGGCATCATCTACAAAATCTCTTGCAAAAGTTTCCCGAAGATCTTCCGGAATCAGCGCATCGGGTGTTTTTTCAACAGTTCTTATTACCCATTCCTTTCCATTTTTATCAAGAAGCCGTAACGATTTGGATTGCATACCACCGCCACGTTCGGTAGGCGTTAGACCGCCATATATCTCAGAGATTTTTATAACCGGTAAGGTTGTTGGCGCTGCCCATTCTTTCCGAAAATTCTTTCCGAATAAGGCCTGGTGAAAACCGCTTTTATTAGCATATGCTGGACGAATACTTACCGTAATACTATCTGTGTCCATGGATGCACGGGCGGAATCTTCTGTATATTTTACAGAGGTGTAATGTTGCAGATAGCTGAAAGATTCTTTGAAGCTCGCATTGTCATCGCCACTGTAATAAGTGATGCGCACATCGTTATGAGCCAAAAGATCTGCTGTTACGAACCCGGGTTTTTTCTGAGCGTATAAGGAATATTTCCCCTTTTTTACATAAGATTCTCTAGAACCGGACCCACTAACGATTTGTGTCTGTTTACCTTTTATGAATTGTAGCCCATGTTCATGCCCTGCAGAATACAGTACGTTTGGAAAACCATTAAATACGGTATTTACTCTCCTGATCATATTTTTGTATTCAGGATGATGGAGATCTTCAGGATTTGTGAAAGTATTTCTTAACAGAGGATATAAGGACCCTATAACCGGTAGCGGGATGTATAAATTTTTATTGGCTACCGTGAGTGGGAAAAGATGGTCCTTCAACGAATAATAGCCGCCATGTGTACCATAGCTTTGCAAAGGATGATGAGAGGCAACCAGGATCACTTTGTACCGGTTCTTATAAACCAGTTCTTCAAATCTTTCGATAACATCGTCTTTTGTTTTACAAGCACAGTCGGCATCGGGGTTTCTTTTATCAAATGGAAAAAGCCACCATTCGCTATCGTATGCAATTATAGTGAGGCTATCGGAGACTTTTATTTCATAGGGGTCGGGGCACCCGTTTCCCGGAACAAGTTTCAATAAGGGGTCGTTCTGCTCTTCGAGGAAACTCCATTGTCTTTTTATTTTTTCAAGCCCGAGCTTGCCTGATTTATCCCAATCATGATTCCCCGGAACAAAATAAACTGCGGCACCGCCGTTACGCATCGGCTGGAACTGTGATTGAAGGATCTTTTTACCAGCTTCTTCGTCGGCACCACCATCAATGCCCATTCCACGGTAATAGATATTATCGCCCAGGTAGAGCACCGTTGTTTTGCCGGTTATGATCTTTTGTACGGCGTTGCCGATCACTACCTTTTGTTGTTCATCAATCGCGCCCGCATCACCAATAAGAATGATGCGGTGCCGGATAGAATCCTGCGCATCCAGGCGCACCCATCCGAAACAAAACAAAAAAACAAAAATCAATTTTACTCTCATAACAATTATTTACCGCCATATGCAAACTTCAATACATTGGCATTACTGAGATCATCCCCTTCATTGGAGATATACAGGTTGTTTTGGTTGTCAAATGCAATCCCCTCGGGCTGTCTGAATATGGAGGGGTTTAACTCGAAAACTTCCTTTACTTTCCAGGAAGTATCGAGAACCACAAGTAACTTATTTACCGATGAAACGATATACCACTCATTCGTCTTTGGATTCTTTGAAATACAGGATGGCCGGAAATTCATCTTTTTATCTTCGGCCAAAGCTTCTACCTGTGATACATCTATAGAAAAATTAGCAACAGCAACCAGTGAATCGCCGGATAATTGAAAGATAAAACCACTAATGTGTTCGCTGGATTTATCAGCTTTGCAATTTTTGCAAAGTACATATATCTTGTTGTCCGTATTATCCGCATACATACTTTCATACTCTCCTTTTGGAAGCATGTCTTTCCATTCACTCACATTTTCTATTTCGGGGTATTTTGCCGCACTAAAAGGAAAGGTCAGTAATAGGCCATTACTTCTCAATACGACTACTGTTTCATTGCAGATGGCCACGTCCTCATAATCTCCCTGTTTGCCAAACTTTGCATGGGTAGACGCTTTTTTACCTACAGGGAAATAATATAATTTTCCCTGTTCGTCCTGTATAGCATACATCGTATCCGGCCGGCCATTGTAAAAAGCTATGCCGGAGATCTCCTGTAAGCTTTCCGGCATAATAGTTTTTTCCCCTTTATTGAGATCATAGCCCAATGGACTTTTATAGGAGGGTTCTGAGGTATTGCAGGAGTACAGCGCTATCCCGGTAAACAAAAGAATTAACTTGAATAGGGGTATTGAGATTTTCATCATTTTCTTTTTAAGGATAAATTTTATATCGCATTGCCTACACGAATAATGCAGAAACGATTCAGCTCGTTTGGCGCAACATGATTTACTTCGCAAAAAATATTGTAGCAATCACAAATGCCAGTACGGAAATAACAATCCCAAACATAAAGACATTGTATCCTATCCTTAACAGGTTATACTTTCTGCCCAGCACAACCCCTTGCGAATACACATCTCTTGTAAGCGAACCATATAAAAACTCGCGGTCATTCATCATTTCACGCATGCCCCGGTCATATTCCTCGAGCCGCATGCGATAAAAGTTCCCAAAGAATAAAAGATTCACCTTTTTATCTTCAATGTCTTTCTGAGTAAATGTGCCCGGTGGAATGGAGGGCCTGGTTGCCAGTATGGCAAAAACCATGGTCACTACGCAAACCGTTAATAATAGGATTACCGGAACGGTGAGATAACGATTGTCCTCCAGTTTTCGCAACAATACACTCAATAACACCGAGATTATGATAGAGGTGGTTGTTATCATTATGCTGGCTTTATTATCAGCCATATCGCTTAGTCTCGTTTTATTTTTGGATCTGAATCCGAACTTCTTTTTTATTCCTCTGTTCGGCCCGTTCTTTTTTTTCCT
>CAZGSG010000259.1:0-8250 GCA_964528095.1 uncultured Terrimonas sp. | reverse complement strand
TATCTTCTGCCTTAGACCGGAGTATCATATAATGCCATTCACTAAATTGCCCTTTTGGAAGTTGCCATCGTGGTTTAAAATTTTTTTTGAATTCCTTGATTACAGCCTTTTCCCCGGGATTCCATTTCTCAGAATTTTCTTTGAACATAGCATGTCCGGCAAGATAATTTTCGTTGCGGGAAGGATGAAGCCTATATGCAGCAGCGTTGAATACATGAGGCCTTGCGTCAGGCGACGACAGGTAAGAATAAAGTAAAGTCAGTGCATCACGATCTCCACCATCATTATCCCGCACGTCGATGATTAGTCCGTCAACGGTTTTAAACTTTGGCATCCATGCTCTTATTTCGGTAGTAGAGGGGCCCCTTTGCATATTCGCCAGCCTCAAATACCCAATGTTTTCTGCCAACAATCCAGAATTCTTATCAGGCCAAACCCCATAAGAAACTGGCTTTTCGGCAACAGCTAAATCCAATACACAAAATTCTTTCCCGGATGTATTTGTAAGTTCTACCGTAACGATTTTCCTTTTAGGCAGGTTGAATTCTTCTCGCCAATAATCCAGTCTACTCATAAACCGAACGATACTGCGATGTCTGATCCACTGTGGTGATCCTTTTGGAACACGAGCAGCAGCCTTTGCATACCATTCCATGATAGGTTTTCCGTCTATTTTGGTTAGGTAAGGAAACCCATTACTTAAAAATGATTTCCTGCCAGGATTAATGGCAATAAATCGGTTCGCTTCTGCTTCCATCAGGAAAGGAAGGCAAAACCCAGCTGGCCACGTATATCCCCTTATGCGGGAATGCCCGTCAATTCCCAGTGCAAGGATCTTTTCAACCTCAACACCAAATTCGTCTGTTGAAACTCCTTTTTTTATTTTAAGGCGAAGGCTTTCTATGGGCGTATCATAGTCCGCTTTATTCGCATACCGATAAGACCATCGATCATTTAAAGCCACTTTAAAAGAATCTAATGCCTCCCATAGTTTTTCCTTATCAGCATTTATCTCAATACTTTTTGTTACTGTTAATCCTTTGCTTATCTTTTTTTTTGCTGCCAGTCTTTTAGCAATTTTCAACGCATTGGAGGGGTTGGTATTCATATCGGGTACAACACCAACTCCTTCCCAACCTTTCTGAGTCAACGGGTCGACGATTCTTCCAACAGGTATGGTAATGATGTAATCATTATTTAGAAAATAAGGGCCTGCTATGTTTCCAGCGCCCGCAGTAGTTTCACCTATAACGAAAGCGCGGCCCCGATTTTTCATTATCAACGTAAATGCTTCTGCAGCACTAAAGGTCTTTCGATCACATAGGATGAATACGGGGTTCCGGTAAGTAAGCCTGTTCTTATCTGGGTATGTTTTCAGCGTTATGGTATCTCCACGCTTATATTCAATTTGCAATAATGGGTGGTTTTCAGACGATAAAAAGAAACTGCATAACAATTGAATCATCGAGCCGCTTCCTCCAGAATTACCCCGAAGGTCGATAATGAGCGATTTTGTCGCCTTTAATTTTGTTAAAGATTGTAAAGCAGTTTGTTTTGCATTACTTGTGTCTGAAAAGTACTTAAGACCTAGATAGCCGATATTGTCAGGTAATATTTTCAAATCGCTATACCCGTATTTTTCCTTTTTCTCTTTTGCGGCTTGTTCTGCTTTATCGTCATTGTTATTTTTTAGTTCCTTTGCATAATTAGGATTGTATTCGACTGATAAATGCTTGTCTTTTGTATAATAAAATAGCTTTTTGTTTAGAAGTGTTACGAATTCAGAGCTGCTGTTAACCCCGGAAAATACGGCTAAATTCAACGAATCAGATATGAGTTGGGCCTTATCGGCACTGATAAAATTTTCATTCAGTAATTCCTTCATTTTTGCAATTAAGGCCGCTTTCTCATCTTGATTAATATGCTGGGCTGGGCAGCTACAACAATTTATGGTCAAAGCGATAAAAAATGCTATTCTTAGAAGTTTCATAATTTATTGATTTGTATTAACACATAAGGGCATCCTATAGAAAGGAGGGGGACAGTTTTTTTTATCGGTTACGGAAATACAAATCCATATTATTAGTTTTTAGTTATGCATTTTACCGGTCGCAATGCACGCTACTGCATTCCAAGTTATTTTAAGTAATGAGATCTGCTAAAGCTGATCGGGTATATACCTTGCCGCCAGGTTCCGTAAATCAGCCCATCCATAACCACCGTGAAAATCACCATTTTTTGCGAACAGTTTTCCCGCTCCCATTTTTTCATAAAAGCCGTTGGACGGATTCTTTGCGTCTCCAAATAGCAGCATGGAATTAATCCCGCGTTGAATAAACTCATTAGCAACCTGACAGAGTAATTGACGTCCTAATCCCAGTTTGTGAAACTTTTTAAGCAGGTATATTTTATTTAGCTCACCGGAAAATTCGGCATGGTCAGCATGGGTATAAGGTTCGCCTTTGGCAAATCCAATCAGATTTTCTCCTTCATTTTCAATAACAATACAAAACCGCTGATCACCTTTATCCTCAAAAAATTTCTGCCATTGGAAATGACGTGTTTTGATGGTTGGAGAACCCCAAAAACCATGCGTTTCCCTGTAGGTTTTAACATGTAATGCCGCCAAGGCCGGTACGTCATCAATGGTTGCTTCTCTTATTTTAAAAGAGTTTTTCATTTTAGATTAGTTTAAGATTGAGCAACGATGTATTCGCAAACTGAGGTAGTTGCAGAATATGAAATAAAATATTGCACATAAACCAAATTGAGTTGTCGAAAATACCGAGAGTACAGCTATCAGCGTAACTTATCCTGTTTACTTAGCGCATTTATAAAAATTGTACTGTTACGTTCATCTTTTATAAAGTTTTGTTGCCCTTCCCAAGGATAACCAAGCTGCATGGTTATCCGGCCTGCCGCTTTATTGCTCACGTGCATGGTAATAGAATTATCGCAAATGGAACTTGTATACAATGGCATATTAACACCATAATAAACTACCCTTTTATCAACTGTCATCGCAAAATTTGCGCGTGCTGGTAAGAGGGCGACCCTATCGCAAGCATCTTTTGTCAATGTGAACTCAAATGCTAACCTGGAATAGAAGAGTATATCTTCATTTTTTACGAACGGTGTATCTGAGAGCAGGGCGGTGACCGCGTTTATTTTGCAAAGCCCAGGAATGTTCTCTGAAAATTTTAGAAGGTAAATTTCGACTTTATCACCTGTGATTTCTTTATCCCCGCCTTTGCTGCAAGCTGAAAAAAGGAAAACTATTAAAAGCACTATTCTTAGGCGATTCATAATTTACTGATTATTATACATAACTAGGATTACCTTATTAGACAAGAAAACTGGCCGTATGGTTACGTAAATTTAAATAATATGTTACCAGGTTTTGATTCCTCCTGTCTAATAAAATAAACAAGCCTTCACATTACAACAATTTGAACCATAATTTAAAATGAAATTGTCATGTTTTTTCGAGTAATATTATTGGTCCTGCTTTTAGGCATTTCTTCGCGTAGTTTACCACAAACATCAAATCCGATCATATACAACTCCGCCGACCAGGATAAATTAACACAGTTAGCGGTTTCCCGGATACAGCATGTCTATAAGGTAAGGAAGATGTTAGGCGACGAAGCCTGGGCCACATTTGGTGGAACGCAATATAGCTTACCGATCATTTATTATACCCATAGTACAACATTCATCGCCAATCCTCACCCGAAATTTCTTAATCGGTTTAGCCCAAAATTACTATTTGAGAGCAGTGATTTAAAAATATTTAAGCTAGATTATCGCATTGACACCGCAAGGTTTCACATGAACGTGAGCATGAGTTTTGGTGCTGATACTACCGCCTATGACTATTACACGCCATATATAAAATGTAGTTCGCGTGAAGAGTTTGAAAGTGTTACCGGGCATCACCCCAATACCCAGGCATGGGCTTCGATGGTTTTACATGAATTTTTTCATGGGTTCCAGTTTTTACAGAACCCATACCTTCAACACGCTATTCAAAACAACCTAATATATCCATCTATAGGCGAATCGCTCCAGCAATTGTACGTTTCGCATAAATGGTTCACAGATTATATCAATTTAGAAAACGAACTTTTATTAAAGGCAATTGCTTCAAAACGAAAACAAGAAACTGATAGTTTGATAGTAGAATTTTTTAAAGTAAGAGAGATAAGGCGATCCCATATTGGGTCAGGCTCTAATCAGGATTTTAATCTGCTTGAAAAATCTTTTGAAATGATTGAAGGTACAGCAAGATTTATAGAAAGTTATACATTGGCACACCCGTTTGTTGATGAGCGCCTAAGCGTAATTGACACCAGTTTTCGGGTGCATGGCGATATTTTAATGCAACTTGAAAATTTATCCAAAAGCATTAGTTCTTCGGGAAGCTATTACTACGCAACAGGATATAACATGACCAGGCTGTTAAAGAAATTGCAAATTGATTATCCATCTATACTGTTTAAACAACCCTCAATTACACTGGAAGATATTTTGAAACAGTAGAAGTTGTAGTGTTTGCTTAACAGTGAAAGTGAAATTTAGGGTGTTGGTTTTATAGAAACGTAAAATTTTTTTTTCTAAATCCATCTCCTCACCTTATGTTGGTAGGTTTCATAATCTTTACCAAAGTCCCGGCTTAACCTGGGTTCTTCGCGGTATCTTACAAAAAGATAGAAGCTCAGAAAAACCAATCCACTATATAGCCACAAATAGGCAGTACCAATTGCAATATTTTCTCCGACAAGCATCATTAAAACACCGATATACATCGGGTTTCTTGAAAAACGGTACAAGCCAGAAGTTACCAGTTTCTTTGTAGGGTCGGCGGGCGATAATGTGCCGGCACCTTGAATCGCAAACTGCCCTATACAAAACAGTACAACTAAAGAACCGAAGGCGAAAATTAAAGCGCCTGTATAATGGAGTAGAGGTGAGGCGCTTGCACTTGTGTTTTTACCTGAATAATTTACGATCAGGTATGGAATTAATCCTACCACCAATCCGGGTTGAAGGATTGTAAAAACTAAATTTCTAATGAATAAGGATGGTAGTTTGCTTTTGGATGTTTCTTCTGCCATAATTTTATTTCGTTAGTTATAAGACAGGTCAAACTATACGTTGGTTACATTATACTTAGTTTATCAAAGATGTTCACGGGATAAGCCGGGAGTTGTTAGCTATTATTTGATCACGATAAACCTGAGGATAGTTTAATCTTAAATTGGTAAAACTCTTGTAGGTTCTCATTTGTTCTTTATCATTATTCCTGCCTTTAGACTATCTCTATACTCAGTTTATTTTGTCTTTCCATAAGTAATAGCAAACAAAAGAAGATAACCCCGTATAAATCAAAACAGATATAAGAATAAGTTCTTTTGTTTCTCCTGGTGTTTTGAAAAGGGTGGCCAATATAATGCCTGTAACGATACCTAGCGCCACCCCGAAAGAGAGAATGCCGGCAAACAAAAATATCTTTCTCCCAATACCTTTGGAATAAATATTAACAAGCGATGGATCTAACCCTTTTTCTATCATGGCACGGCGTTCTTTTGACCTGTAATATTCCCTAAAGCACAGCAGCGCCGCGATAGAGATAATGACAGATGAGATAATAATTGAAAGTTCCATAATGAAGTAAATTTAATTGTTCATTTCCATATTTGACAGGCCCTTTAACCGCACGGTTACATTTTAAAAAATATAGACTAAAATGTAACCAATGTGCGCTGACATCTGTCCTATAACAAAATACCTTCGCGACTTAAATTGAGGTATCTAATAAATAAGTTAGGCATACGGCTAACAAGGAAAATACTATTAAGTGAGTGGTTGGCAAAGATCATATGGAATGAGGACACCGCTTCGGCTAATGAGTAACGTTTTTGCGCGTGTATTCGATATCAGATATTAAATACTCACAAAGAAATTTCAAGTAGTATTAATTTTGTATAGGTGGTCATAAAAGGAGCCTCTGAGTGACATCATTCGGCTGCAAATGGCTTGTTGTTGTCAGGGTCAGTTCCAAAGCGTAGTACATGTCCATCAGGATCCTTTACATGCATCTCCAATGCCCAGGGATAATTTGTAGGTGGTAATAAGATTGGTACACCTTCAGCAAGCAATCGGTCATGCAGCTCATAAATATTACCTTCAAAGCCCAGCCACAGCCAGGTGCCGGATTGGCCTTGTGCACCACGGCATAAATATATAGCACCGCCATCTTTCTTAATACTGGTAAAGTGATCATTACCCCATTTTTCTTCTGTAAATCCGAGGATGTCAACATAGAACGCTCTGCTCACGGTGATATCCGTTACAGCCAGAATGGGTTGAACTCCCTCTAAACGATAAAGCGGTTTTAGTTCCATATTTCAGATCATTAGTTGGTAGTAATTAGCGTATGGTCGCATTTCGGGACCTATTTAGCACAAGCTTACGATTCTTTAAAAATTCATCTTGCGCCAAATCAGCTGAATACGCCCGGCGGAAAACAATATGCATAATAAAAATAGTAAAGTTCGCGCCAAAATAAGAACCCCAAAGCCTCCAAAGGATTTTCTCTTTAAGCATAGAAAATGAATTGGGAATTGTGTAGTAATAACTTATTGAGTTGGCGGGCTACTATTATATAATAGCACTAATTAAATGGTCTCTTCCATATTTGACAGGCTCTTTACCCTCACGGTTGCATTTTATAAATTTAAGATGATCTGTAACCAGAATAACATTTTATCTGTCTAATAATCATATGTTGCCAGGCTCTGACGGGCAATAATCAGGCTTATTAAATACCCATGCCTATTTCCATATAATTCAACTCATCTATGGTTATAAGTTACTTGAGATTAAGACGGGGTAAAAAAAAATCGTTAAACACTTTGAAATACAAAGTAGGTTACTTAGCTTTGAAATACAAAGTGCTTTTTAATGTGTAGTAAAATTTAATAGTATGAAGATTTCAAGAACAAGATTCGTCCTTGTCTTTCTCATTTTGGCGTTTGCCTTTCAATTTATCTCTAATTCAGTTTTAGGAACTGAAGTCAGACTCTTTCCCGGAAACGGCGAATGGTTCCCGGGAAATGGATCATCAATAGGCTGGAAGAATACCTTAGCTACAATTTTATACCCTGTTAAATTTGTTTTGATAAAACCTTTGTCGTTTTTAACTAGAGATCCGGATCCGGCACCCCCCGTGTTGTTTCTTTCATTTGCTCTCTACTGGGCTGCCCTCGCATTAGTACTTCATTATCTCCTCAGTAAAATAATCACTCGTAAAAAAGCCTGAATTGTAACGGGATCAGCATCTTCCGCAATAGGTTATTTCGAAAGTTCAGAGTGCATCAACAACTAAATCAGCATACTCAATATTACATCACTGCAGTACCACATTAATTTTAAATCAACATGAAAACAATTAAAAAAATAAAATATGCGCTGGCGGTTTTATTCTGGCTGGTGCTTTGCGGCACAGGCTATACACAATCTATCGACAAAGCCAAACTCGACCAGTTGTTTGACCGTCTCCTTGAAAAGAATAAAGGCATGGGCAGCATTACCCTTGCCAAAGACGACAAGATCCTGTATTCCCGCTCATTCGGCTATGGGCAAATCACGGAAACTTCGAAGAAACCGCTAACCGAAAATTCCAAATTCCGGATTGCTTCAATTACCAAAACCTATACTGCCGTAATGATTTTTCAGTTAGTTGAAGAACGAAAGTTGAAGTTGAGTGATCATCTGGATCAATTCTTTCCGCAAATTCCTAATGCCAGTAAGATCACTATCGAACAAATCCTGAACCACCGTAGTGGCATTCCGGAACTTACTGTTGAGGCCGGCTGGAGAGCGCAGCCCAAAACTCATGAAGAAATTCTTGCTGTTATTGAGAGGGGAAAATCGTCATTTGAACCTGACAGTGAGCATGCCTATAGTAATACCGGCTATGTATTGTTAGGTTACATCCTGGAAAAAATTGATGGCAAACCGTACGACGAAATTCTGAGGCGGAGGATCACCGATAAGATCGGTCTGAAAAACACCTATATGGGAATAGGCAATACGAATGTTGACAAAAACGAGAGCCTGTCTTACGGATACTATGGCGCCTGGAAGGAAATGCCCGAAATGGATCTGAGTATTCCGGCCGGCACAGGTGCTATAATCGCAAAACCAAAGGATTGTTTAACTGACTCGATTCGAAACCAGATAATT
>CAZGSG010000258.1:0-8258 GCA_964528095.1 uncultured Terrimonas sp. | reverse complement strand
AAATGCTGATTTCCCTCTTCCGAAGTAAAATGAGGAAACCAGACAGCTACCCATAGCGGCTGGTCGCTTTTTGCCTTTTGCATCATATCCGCGGTGATCTTATATACCGGGTAAGCTTCACTGGTAGTGTCAAAAAGATCAATATCACCATAAAAATTACTCAGCGTAGGCTGCATGTAACTGATATATGCCGGCTCATTCAAACTTGATTTGTATTTTGCGCGTAGCTTGCTGATGGTCGCTTTATATTTTTCCGCTTGTGCGCCCGTTTCTTTATTCAGCGCGGCCTCGGAAAGATCGAGGTACTCACCGCGGGTAAGTTGTATCATGGGCAGTTTGTTATCGCGTGCCAACAAAACCATTTGCCCTTCATTATTGCGGGTAATGTATTTGTACACCTGCGGATGAATTTTCGGATCACCGTTTTTCCCCAGCCCGCGACTATAATCAGGGAAACTTTTCTCATCGGGCCAGGTAAAGTAATAGTCCCCACTACCGTTGAGAAAGGGAATGGCATAGCTGCCCGGCGCCGAATTAATGTGAATGCCATAGGAGGTTACTTCTTCGTCGACAGGCTTAAAGTGGCCTTTCCCGTCAAGCCACATCGGGTTGTAACTAACGTTCCAGATCATGAAGCGCACGCCATAAGATGATTTGAGATTTTCGCGTCTGAAGGTTCCCAACCCGCCGACAGGCGTATAACTTTTTTTCATCCACTCTACCAGCTTATTCAGTTGCGCGATACGGCGCAATTGCACAGGATCAGTAGTTGGCTTCAAACTCTTATCAAAACGATCATTACCCCACCATCCGATCACGCTGTCTTCGATACGCTGGTCGCGATTAGGCTGTCCATGCGTGATGCTGCCGAGGCAACAGGCAACTATTAAACAAACTAATTTCATGCTTATTATAGTATTGATGATTGAAGGATGGATGATTAATCTTTCAGGGCGTCCACATTAAATATGTTGATCTCTTTGCCCTGGTGCACGGCATCGACATTGAGACTACTGATGCCCATGGCAGCCGTTATCTTTTCTTCCGCGTTGATCGGTCCGATATTGACTTCCACGCCGGCCTCGCCTTTCATGCCTACATCGATAGGGTGAAAATCCTTATCGAATTTAAAATACCCCATTAACTTTGCTCCAACACCAACCAGCAGCATATCATCGTCCCAACCCACGCCAAAGCCTATCGTAAATTCACCGGTTCTTGCGTCTACCTCGAAACTTATTTTTGCTATCTGCCCACCTTCTATCTCCAGGCCATCGCAGTTGAATTTCGCTGACCCGAGATTCTCCACGGTAATTTTTATACTCAACGGGCAATCTGGATTCTCCCGCATCTGCTGCAGTTTAAAATGTTTCGCGTCCTCTTTATTATTCCTGCAATCCCTGAATATCCAGGAAGGCCTGGGATCCAACTTCTGCAGCATACTCAATGCATAGATCTGGCTGAAGAAGGCGGATACTTTTGCGGCCACTATTGCCTTAAAAGCGTCACCCTTTGTAAGAAAAGCCTCCCAGTATATCAAAGCATTGCTCCACTCATATATTTTAGGCAAAGCGGCGCGGATATATGCGTCGGCATATTCTTTTGTTTTTACGAGATAAACATTGAGGTGTTGGATCTGCATATCGCAACGGCCGAACCTGTTTTCATAAGATGCCCGCTGCGTGAGTTCGAAAGATTTATCCAATTCCTTATAGGCCTCTTCCTGCCGCGTCTGGAATAATTTTTCCTGCTCTGCATAAAACTCTGCCTGGTCCTGCAGGATGAGTTGCTGCATGCGCAATGCCCGTTTCGCCATCGCGTTACCACCAAAATAGCCTGCTACCTGCGGTAATGATTTCATGGAAACGGAAGGATTAAGACCGTTGGCAGTTTTAACCAGTAATTCATTGGCGTTGGTTTCCGCCTCCTGCTGGCGTTCCCTTTGCGCGACGCGTTCGCCTATCAGTACATTCCAATTATCCATCGAACCAATGGGCGCGGCCGGTTTAAATTTGTTGGCATTAAAGTAATCGGGATAGGGCGGCTTTTTATAGTCGTCATATTTGAGTGCTACACCATATTCTTCCGCCATCTCTTCCACTGTTTCGGAATAATCTTCCTTCAATGATTTTTTAATATGTACAGATGCTTCGATCCCATTTCCTTCCTGTTCCAGCAGCCATGCCATACCCGCGTGCATCTGGCTGGAATGAGGATCGATGGCAAGGCCCATAACAAACATTTTTTTTGCTTCTGCCTTGTTATCCAGTGAAAGGTAGGACTGCGCGAGATTATTGATGACCGTTGGATGCTTATTGCTTTGCAACAGGTACTTTAATAATGGTATGGCTTTATCAGGATATCCCGCCTGCTGCAACAGGAATCCACAGTTGTTCAACACAAGCGCGCTACCCGGTTGCTTTTGCGCCGTTTTAATGCCCGCGTATACGGCTGCCTTTATATTTTTTTGCATCAGTAACAACAATGGAAGAGATATCTGCTCCTTTGCATACAAAAGCAGTTGGTCAGTCTTACTGATCAATGCCGGCTCAATATTCTTCCGGCAGTCAGCTACTAACGCGGCTAAGTAAGTCTGTACCTGTTGTGGCGTTTGCAGCAAAGGCAGCGCAACTTTTTTAGTTGTACTGACCCTATTGCCCGGTGATGTATTTTTTTGCGGCTGCCGGGAGGCTTCGGCCAATTGCTTATCGGTCGGCTTTGGCATATTTCCCAGGGATGGCATTTTTATTCCCATGCTATCCATCATGCGTTTCTCCCCGGGACTTAGTTTATTCAACTGCTCCTGCGCTTCCTTCAGCATCGCGTTCATGTCTGTAGCCGCGGGCGTTTTGGCTGGCTTTGTGGATTTGGGCTGCGCGTAAAGACTGCTGATAATAACCAGCAAGAAAAACAAAAGACCGGCATGCTTTTTCATGTGTTAATTTTATTTTTTCGGCCACATCCGATACCCGCAAAACTCATCATCACCGTTGATATAAATCAGCCCGATAATTTTTGCAACTATTTCATGTGCCTGAAGATGTGATAATGCAAAGTTGATCTTCCCTGTCATGAGAATCTATCACCAAAAAGCAGGATATTTAGAAAAAGGAAAAATCACAGAAAAGGGTGAGCTCCGCTCTTATTTACGGGGTTAGTTTTGTAATCTTAGTTTCATTTATGACAAAGGCCTTCTTTTTAGTAGTTATCTCTTTCCTGCACCAACTCAGTTTTGGACAGGTGCTGATGAATCGTGACAGCCTTTTGCGGCAACTGTCTTTCGCAAAGGAAGACACCGCTAAGATTCTTTTACTCATCAATATTGGTCAGCAATACGAAAACAACGAACCCGAAAAAGCAAAACAGTATTATTCAGCAGCCGGCCAACTGAGTGAAAAACTCGATTTCCCCCTGGGCACGTTAAAATACCTCGCTAATTATACCTATGTTTTAAACCTGCAGGGTCAATATGATTCATCACTTTTGCTGAATAAAAGATCAGTGGACATTGCACGGAGCATAAAGGATTCTGCCTTTCTAGGCAAAGCATTGTTTAATACCGGTACATCATACCGACAACTCGGCAACTATGAAGCTGCTATTAACGCTTATGAGGAAGGCAAGGCTGTATTTGCAAGAGTGGGTGACGAACATACGGTGGCGCGGAGTTATGATATTTTACAGGTGACCTGTTACCAGATGCATCGCTACGAAAAGGGTATTGAATACGGTAAAATGGCCGTAAATACAATGCGACAATACAATGATTCTGCATGGCTGGGTCTTGCGCTTACTAATCTTGGACTAAACTACCAGGGTATAAAAAACACAGCGGCCGCCCGTGTCTGTTATACGGAAGCACTGGCCATTGCCCGGCAAACAGAAGATCTCAATAGCGAAATGACACAGTACCTGAATCTTGGCGATTTATTGGCAAAGGAAGGTGTTAATGATAAAACCCTCACTTATTACAGCGCGGCACTTCGTTTATCCCGGCAGCTTGATGCGAAAGAAACCGGATTGGTAGCACTAAAGGGGCTGGCGCTTTATTATCTGTACCAAAAAAATTATCCGCAGTCAAAAGCATATGCCGACAGCGCGTTATCCCTATCCTATCAATATAATTTCCGGATCGAACGGCGTGACCTGTTTGGGCTGCTTTCCAATCTTGCCTTTGCCATGCAGAACATTCGCCTGGGTGAATCCTATGCGGAACAAAGCAGTTTACTAGCTGATAGCATCTTGAATGAACGTAATGAAAAGAACATACAGGAATTGGAAAAAAAATATGAGACCGCCTGGAAAGAATCGCAGATCAAAAACCTGGAGACGGAAAAAAAAGCGCAACTCCTGTCCATCAGCCGGAAGAATATATTGAACATGCTGCTCTTTGCCGGGATCGCCGCTTCGCTGATCATCTCTTTATTGCTCTACCGCTCCTATCGCACAAAACAAACATTGCAACAACAGCGCATCACTGAACTGGAAACCGAAAAAAAATTAACCGCCACGGAAGCCGTGCTTAAAGGAGAAGAGCAGGAACGTACACGATTGGCCAAAGACCTGCACGATGGCCTGGGAGGTATGTTGTCGGGCATTAAATTTTCCTTTACAACAATGAAAGAAACGATGGTACTTACACCAGAAAATACCCAGGCATTTGAACGTGGAATGGACATGCTTGACAGCTCCATACAGGAAATGCGTCGTGTTGCGCACAATATGATGCCGGAAGCATTGGTCAAGTTCGGGCTGGACACTGCCCTCGAGGATTTCGCAAGAGCCATTAATAGCAGCGGAGTATTACAGGTACACTACCAGTCAATTGGCCTGGATGAAGCGAAGGTTCCGCAAACAGTGGCAAACGCCGCTTATCGTATCGTACAGGAACTGGTAAACAATACTATAAAACACGCGGCTGCCAAAAAAGCCACTATCCAGATCTCTCAAAAGGATAACCAGCTATCACTAACAGTAGAAGACAACGGCCGGGGCTTTGATACAGCGATGCTTGCCAACAGCAAAGGCATTGGCTGGAGCAATATCAAAAATCGCATCGCCTTTTTAAAAGGTGCCATCGATATAAAATCGACAGTAAACAAAGGCACTTCGGTTTTTATTCAATTCAATACCTGATGCAGACAAAAATCTTTATTGTAGACGACCATTATATGGTGATTGAAGGGATCCGCTCGCTGTTACAGACGGCCAGCGATATTGAGTGGACCGGTCATGCCATGAACGCGGCATCCTGTCTCGCGTTCTTAAAACGCCAGCAACCCGATGTACTCCTGATGGACGTTAACCTGCCCGATAAAAGCGGTATCGAGCTTTGCAAAGAAGTACGGGAACTTTATCCATCCGTATTTGTGCTTGCACTCAGCACTTTTAATGAATACAGTTTTGTAAAAAAAATGATGAACAATGGCGCCTCTGGTTATCTCCTGAAGAACGCGACCAAGCAGGAATTACTGGATGGGATTAATGCGGCGGTAAAAGGTAAACTTTATTTAAGCAGCGAAGCGGCGCAAACCCTGCACCAGCGTAAAAACGAGGAAGGACCGGTACTTACCCAACGGGAGCTTGAAGTGCTGACCCTTATCGGTGAAGGCCTGACGGCGAATGAAATTGCACAAAAGCTCTTCATTAGTGCCAACACAGTAGACACACATCGCAAAAACCTTTTTACTAAATTCAACGCGAAGAATACAGCTTTGCTAATAAGGCTGGCTGCGCAGTTTAAGTTTATTGGGTAAATGAAATAACCAAACAAGGATTTGGCGGATCCCGGTCGTTAATTATCACCTGCTGTTTTGATTGATTAATCGCCAGAACCCGCATGCGAAAAATTGATACCCGTTAGCAAAGCAAACGATCTTCCTAACACCTGCTTGAGACGTTTAGCGCTTAATCTCCAGGAGACGGATTTGCTCCTTAACATCCGTATTATCAGGCTTAAGTTCCAGTACACGATGATAATTTTTGATGGCCATCTCTTTATTGCCAGAGGCTAAGTAGGCTTCCGCCAGGCTATCATAAGTATTGGCCGACTTAGGATACAATTGCACATTTAGCTTAAATACTTCGATAGCTTCCTTTAGGTGCCTGGTCTGCAGGAGCATATAACCCCATTCGTTCACAGCAGATTCAGAAAGTTTAAAAGCACTGTCCCTTGTAAGAAAACCCGAATATACAATTGAGGCTTTATTAAACCCCTGCTTTATAAGTTCTTTATGAATGCGGCTGGCAGCAGGTTGCAAACCTGTACCTGTGTATGGATGCAATGCTGGTATATAATATCCCGCTACCTGATCGATAAATTTCTCCGGATTAGCGCCCCTGAGATTGGTAAGTACTATCACACCCACATCATCAGCAGGATAATAATAAAGTGCCGAGCGCATACCGCCGCTTCCTGCTATAGCAGGATGTTGTTCACGTAGAATGACTGACCATCCTAACGATCTTGGCGCGATCGTGCCATCATTGTGATAGGCAGGCGTCCATAGCGTATCGAGAGCGGATTTACTGATCAAATTTCCATTGCGCAGCGCGATCATCCAATTTGCCAGTTCATCAGCAGTGCTGTTGATACCCGCGGCAGCTCTAATGATCAGCGCAAACTCTTCAAATACGTGTTTAGGTTTGGAGGAACGCCTCCATAAACCATTCCTGTTATAAGTAAACGAATAAGACTGTGCCATCCCACCTATGACATCATAGGAATCTCCGAAACAGGTTTGTTTCATACCTGCCGGAATAAATTGCCCCTGTTGGAAAAACTCAGTAAACAACTTGCCTGAAAGCAGATCAATGATTTGTCCGAGTAATACGTAATTGGTCTGGTTGTACTCCGACTTTTCACCAGCTTTAAAACGCAATGGCAGTAACTTTACTTTTTCCAGGGCAACACTATCGAAACCCTCCGCGATCATTTTCCCCGTATCTCCATCTACAATATCGGGCAGACCGGAAGTATGTGTCAGCAATTGTCTAATGGTAATAGATTGCCATGTCTCCGGCAGGTTTTTTAAATATATGGCTGCAGCATGATCCAGTTTGATCTTACCAGCTTCCACTAATTGCATTACTGCAACTCCGGTGAAACATTTGGTGGCGGAGTTAATCGGAAAAAGTGTTCTTGCAGTAACGGGTGCAGAAAAGGCGATATTAGCCATTCCATATGCACCGGATTTGACAATTTTGCCACCTTTAATCACAGCTATCTGCATACCTGGTATACTATGATATTTCATCGTACCCTTCAGGAAATCATCGATATTATCTGGTTTTTTTTGCGCGTAGCCTTTAATACAGCATAAGAAAGCAAAAAGAGTTACGAATGTCATTAGGTACAATCTTTCCAGTAAATTAGTTACAGGTGTCCCGATTTTTTGTACTCCTAAATTATAAGCCATATTGGTGTGATATAGTTAGTGCTAATACGCCTGGCTACTCCCCTAACCCTGTAAACAGGCTTTTTTTACATTTCTTCTTTAAGTCCAAACAAAAAAAGAACAATTAAAATGTAAAAAATAGAACAGGATTAGCTCACTTATAACTTTTGAAAATATTTAGGATTTAATCCAGTGTAGATTTTAAAAGTTCTCACGAAATGGCTCTGGTCGGCAAAACCACATATAAATCCTATCTCTGTCAGTGAATGGCCAGTAGTTTTAATTAAAACAAGACTTCTGTTTATTCTGAGTTTTCTTACGTATTCTCCAAAAGTGCAACCAAAGTACTTTGCAAAGTGTTTTGAGATGGTTACAGGGTGCACATCAAGGCGGGACGCAAGACTTGATAAGCTATGATTTTCATTCCACTCATCATTGAGGATTTCCTTTAGCTGGTTACACCATTTGCTATTTTTATAACAGCCGGATCGCAGTTTTCTCATAAAATCAAGTAGCAGGATATGGATAGCGGTTTCAGATAATCCGTCGTTATGTTGCAGTTCCGAATGAATTTTCAGCATCAACAAACGGCTGTCTTTGCTGCTATTTACAGCATCAAAGAGTTCTTTTTCCGACAAAAAATTTTGCCTTAGAAATGTGGTATCTATCTCCAGATTCAGGTTTTTTGTATCATCAGTTGCCGGCAATGTTTTATGGAGTTCTCCTGATTGATAAAATAGCACATCGCCCGTATTTCGCAGGCCGGTCTTGTGTCTTTTATATTCAACATTTCCGCCCTGGAGGATAAAACTCAAATGCGGGTTTTCATGGCAATGGAACTCTTTATTATAGTTATTCTCA
>CAZGSG010000257.1:0-8551 GCA_964528095.1 uncultured Terrimonas sp. | reverse complement strand
GCCACGGTCTGTCAGGTATTCCCTGATATTCTTCCCTGCTTTCACCAGCATATTCTTGACCGTTTGAGGAGAAAGGTTCAATAGTTCAGCTATTTCCGGCACTTTTAGGCCGTTTTCCCGGCTAAGCTGATAGATCTTCCGGGTCTGTGCAGGCAGTTGCTGAATGGCTTCTTTTACCAGGCGGGAGGTTTCAGCAAAGATGACGGCTTCCTCTGTTTCATTGGAGGAAATCGAGGTAAGGCCTTTTTCGAGATAAAGCTGTCCATCCCTTTTCTGATATTGCTGTCTGCGCAGCCAGTTCAGGGAACGGTGATACAATAATTTATATACCCAGTGGGAGAAAGATTGAATTTCCGGGAGCTGGCTCCTGTTGAGCCATACATTCAAAAAAACTTCCTGAATGATATCGTTCACGACGGTTTCCTGCTTAACAACTCCATAAACTACGCGGCGGGCCATCGGTAAATGGATGTAGAATAATTGCTCAAAGGCAGCTTCATCTCCTTCGGCAATGCGAAGGAGCAGCTCTTTTTCTACATATCGGTCCTGTTCCTGCAATTCAGTAAAATTATACGCTTGCAAACTAAATCAAAAATCTCATATGGTCTGTTTGCCAGTTATAAGGAAACTCATTTACCCAGTGAAACCCGCAGTTCATCAACAAGAATTTATTTTCGTCGAATCTTTTCAGCCTGATCTGCGTGCTGTCATTTTTTGTAACGCCGGAAAATGTCAGGTAAGGAGGATCGATTGTATACCTGAAAAAGGATTTGGAAACAACTGGTTGATCCCGGGCAGATCACTGTTAGGCGTGAATATGATGTAAATCAAAAAGTACAGAAAGCAAAACCGGACAACTGTCTTTTTAACTGACTCCAATGTGTATCCGAAGTTGTTTGGACCTGCATAACAAGTAATTTTTAGGCTAAGGCATTATTTGCGAGATAAAATACAAGAAAATAAGGGCAGAAAATTGGTTGATCTTTACAGACGTCCAATAATTCATCAATGTTTAGTTAATAAAATGTCTGCGTGGGTTTCTTGCACACCCTTTGATCTATTACCCCTAAACAGATCATATGAACAAATTATCCCTACTTGCCCTTCTCGCTATTTTGGTCTTTGCCTCGTCCTGCAAAAAGGAATACTACACAACAGAGGTCAATGAAATACCGAACCAGACTATTGTTTATACTGTACAACCATCCGGTTGGAACTTTAATCAGACCGATGGTACTTTTATCACGCACATCAACATGCCCGAAATTGATAATGTGGTGTTCGAGAACGATGGAGTAATAGTGGCGGCAATGTTCAATGAACCTGATTATGAAGTATTGCCACAGGTATATAACGGCTATAGCTATACGTTCTATTACAGACCAGGTCGTTTAAGCATCTCCATACAGGGGTCAGACGGATCTCAGGGGGTAAGGCCTGCGAATGGCATCAAGTTTAAGATTGTGCTGATCCCTTCCGAACAATAGCGCTACTTCAAGTTTGTTTCTAACATTTTTTTTACTTCGGATGCCGCACTTGTGGATTGTCCGCGGTAAATTATCTTTCCCTTATCGTCAATTAATACGAATGCAGGGATGGGTTGCACATTATAGATGTATGTTATATCACTTTCCTTTTACCAGCCAATTCGTTTTTCCCAAAGATTCACTTTCCCGCCAATACTATCTTCTTTGATGGCCTTTTCCCAGGCATCTTTGTTAGTATCCAGGGATATGTAAATCACTTTTAATTTTGGCTGAAACAACTGATAGATCTCCTGAATTTCGGGCGTTATTTTCCTGCATGGCACACACCAGCTCGCCCAAAAATCCAGGAGTACATAGTGCCCTGTAAAATCCGACAACCGCACTATCTTTCCTTCCCTGTCTTCTGCTGTAAAATCCGGAGCCTGCTGGTTAACTTGAGAATTCTTAACTGCTTTAATGCGCGATTGCAGCTGCTTACCTAATATACTATTTTGAATGTCTTTATTTAACTTGTTATATATCGTTTCAACGGAATCTATTGATATAAAAGGTCGATATTCTTCAATAAGAAAAGCGCTTAAGATTGAGCCAGGGTGAGTGTCGATAAAACCAATATCTAATTTTAATACTTTTTCCATACTCCGTTCCTGGCTGGCGGCTAATGCTTCCGATTTCCTGGAGATTGCTGCATCAAGGCTTTTGGAGGTATCTCCAGCTGCTTGCTTGTATATCAGCTCCATCATTTGATCATATAACAAATTCCTTCCCTTTAAGATTTCAATCTTCTTAATGTTCAGCTTATGTAAATCTTCCTGATCGGGAGATCCACTCACTACAGGTAGTGAATTTGTAGAGTCAAGTTGCATAGTCAGATCCATCGGTTGTAGAATAAAGTAATATTTCTCAATTCTTTTATCTCTACTGCTCTTTGTTGATGCACGACTATCCAGCATGGAAAGCTCCGCCTGAGACACTTCGTTCAAGGGGCCTTTAAAAAAAAACTTGCCGTCTTTTAAATCAGCTGTATCAAAACGAGCTTGATTGCCATCAAAATATGCTAAGGCTATAATCCCATGTTTCTTTTGCGACAAACCCGATAATGAAAAAGTCTTCCCGTTGGTATTAAGCTCTTGAGTAAATGAGTAATAGGGAAATAAACTGAAACACAATAAGCATGCGAAGAAAATTACAATAAAGTTTCTCTTCATATTTTAAGGTTCTAGTGAAAGTAGAATATATTTCAAATCAGAAATGTTATAAAATTCATGTAATTGAAAATACCCTTCAGCTTTATGAATCGTGCTTGATATTTTGATAGATTTTTTTTTTAGAAACTGGAATGATAATAATAGGAATAGCCCATTAGGCCATCTATCACAAAGAGCAGGGCAACGATTAAGACGAAAATCGCTGCCTTGGAAGACATCCGGGTTTGCGGATCAAAGAGAGCTTTGGTAACAGGTTCCAGGAAATTATTCATATGACAAGGTGTAATACCTTTAAAATGAAATGAGGAATATGCCTGCTCATCAAATATTTCATTTGTCCATGTGAATAAAGATTTGGAGCAGACTTTGGTAAGTCAAAAAACAATTAGTCAACGGAGTACATATTATAAATATTACATATTCTATGTATACAGGTTTGCTTACAAATATTCTATCATTTTTTTGTAATTTTGCCATAATGCTGTTAAGCCAACAAATAAATGCCTTGAAAGGAATCCATCCCGGACTATTCCTGGATCGTGAGCTGCAGAAAAGAAAGCTCAAGAAGGGACGTTTTGCCATGGCTATAGGAGAATATCCGCAGACGCTTACCGCTATCACCAAAGGAGATAGGGATATGAACACAAAGCTTGCACTGAAGATCGAGCACGAATTGAACCTGGATGAAGGATTCCTTATGATCCTGCAAACATTTTATGAGATAAAGGAGATAAAAGAGCAGCAGAAAAGCAACGACCATCCTGACCTAAGCAAAATTCGCAAAGCTATTTTCTGGGATACTCAAATCGAAAAGATCGATTGGGACAGACAAAAAGAAGCCGTTATCAAACGGATCTACGAACGGGGCAATGTCCAGGAAAAAGAAGAGATCACCCGCTTCTATGGACCTCAACTAGTCAATCAGATTTTAGGCAATCCTTCAACACCTTAACAATGCTTTACTGGAATACTGTTTCATCGTTGTTAAGGCACGTGCTTGAAGACTTAATGCGCCAGCCTGCGTTTACACCTTTCCGTTTGGTAGGAGGAACTGCGTTAAGCCTGCATCTTGGCCACAGAATGTCAGTTGACATCGATCTTTTCACCGATGAGCCATATGGCACAGTTGACTTTCAGGAGCTGGAAAACTACCTATCTTCTAACTATGACTATTTCTTTACATCCAACCACGGACTCGTTGGAATGGGCCAATCTTATTTGATAGGGAATAGTGAGGAGGAAAGCATAAAGCTGGATATATATTATACAGACGCATTCATTCAACCGGCGCATGTTGAAGATGGAATCCGATTGGCAACAGTGGAAGAGATTGCGGCCATGAAAATCGATGTGGTCCACCGTGGAGGGCGGAAAAAGGATTTCTGGGATCTTGATGAAATCCTGGAGAAATACAGTGTAAATGAGCTGTTGACATTACATTAACAACCACATCCTTTTTCACACAACACCCAAGAAATTTTGCTGCAACTTGTAAACTTCTATAAAGCTGATGATGACTTCGATCCCATCTGTCTGAAGGAGAAAAGATGGGAGCTTATCAGGTATGGGCTCGTGGAAGCTGTAAATTTCCGTAAACCACTATAAATCTAACAAGCAATCATAAATGGAGAACTTCATCATATCGGTAACCTATAACCGGAAAACCAGGTAATACATTGGTAATACAAAACGCGTTTTATTTCGACTCCGATACTTCCGGATGACTCCCGACTGAACCCGCGGAACTATTACCGGCACTGCATTACATGCGAAAACCCTCTACGATATTTATCTTTGAAATGAAATACATACGTCCAATTTCTTTCTCTCAGCTTCTCCATCTCCAGCCATTTCTATGAAAGACGCTATTTCTAGGCGCAGCTCCATGCCTACTTTTTTAGGCGATTCTTCATAGATCCGAATTTCTCAACGAATCTGGTGACTAAATTTTTCTTCCCCTCTCCTGGTTGCTGCTTATTCTCTTTCTGATGATTTACCCCTGCTGAATGTTCCTGCTTTTCAATAGACGGCTGATCTGACAGATAATTCTTGTTAGCGTATAAGTCGATCAATCTGTTTTTTGTTCATCACTGATCATATTTCGATGCACCTGCGTTTCCAAAAAAAGCATTTTTTTGACTACGTTTATTTCAACGTGAAAGCTGAACACCAAGGCTGCTTCAAACACAGATCTTCACCTTAGAAACTCAGGCAATTCTCCTTTCCACAGATACAGCTTAAGCTGTTCCAATGTTACAGGTTGCCCTTTGATGAAAGCAGGAACCGGCTTGGGTTTATTGATTTTCCCATACGACGTTCTAAATTGCATATCCATTTTCTCAATTCGTCGTTTGTAATCAAATGTATCTTTTGTGTTACGTATATTTTGCATAAAGAACCGCAATTGCTCGGGCGTCATCTGAGCCTCAATCTCCTCTGCCAACTTTTTTTGAAATGACCAGTCATATCCTTTCTCTCGAATGAAATTATTGGCGATAATTTCAGACCGCTGAAGTTTTTCGGCAGCGCCTTCATATTGCAGATCTTTTACCTCTACCAGGAACGCTTTATCGTCCGACCAGCGGCGTACAAGAAAATCAGGATGATAGTAATGAGGATTTTCAGTCAACTGGGACGTGGGTTGCAAAGTTGCGGGATCGTAGAATATTTTAGTCGGGTGCCGTAAAAAGCTGAACCCATTTTCTATCGTTAAAATATACTTCGCTTCCAGCAAACAGTCACATAGAATACCTTTGTATTCTATCTTGATGTTTTTAATTGGCTTTTCGTTAGATTGCATATAGATTACGCCAGTTTAGTTCACAACACATTTCAAAATCTTCCAGGCTTTAATGCCATATGGGAGTAATACGGTAGCATTACTTCCTACCAAAATCTGCAGGGTTTTCACCCCATGCTTTTGTTTCCCATTTCAGTATTTTATTGACATATTCATTTTCCTCCAACCATTTCACGGCCCGGTCCATCATGTCAAACAGCGCCTTGTTCTTTTCTGTTTGTTTAAGGTTTGTTCGAGCTTCCTTGTCTTTCACCCAGTTGATGGCATTCATACTATCTGAATAGATGGGTAGGGTAATTCCATTCTTTTTGCAGTGAGCCAGCGCATGAACCAGTGCCAGGAACTCTCCCACATTATTTGTACCTTCCTCGAAAGGCCCCTGAATAAAAATCTGCTCCCCTGTCTTGGTATTAACACCCTGGTACTCCATCTCTCTGGTGGCAGTATTCCAGGCAGCATCGACAGCGATACTATCCTCGATAGGTTGCCCAATCTTTCGCAGGGCCTCAGCTGATAGCTCAGATTCAAAGACTTCCTTCCCCATATATTCACTACTCAGTTTTCCAAATGCCTCTTCAGCAGCCTGCCGGGTCTTAAAGGATTTATACTCAGCACCGGGAAAACCATCCGTTTGCGCTTTACATTCCTCCCAACTGGTGTATATCCCAGGAACTTTTCCTTTCCAAACGACATAAAACTTATTCTTCATATTATATTTTTATACCATATCCATAAAGAATGCAAGGATGCTGGGCGGGACGGATGACCGGAATTTGGCAGCTTTAAGAGCAAAGTCTATAAAATTAAAAAAAAATCCCCTTTTCAAACGCCCCGGGACACACGATTTTATCCACTGACGGGGTACCTTTATCAGAGGGGATTATAATCCCCATTGCGCACCGGATGGAACGGCAAATGGGTATCCAATACGTTTAGTCATGGATAAACGCTATTCAGAATTTGTACGAAAATTTTTCGATGGCCGAGAAAGGCTTTGGAGCGAGATCGAAGCGCTTCAAACCCGAAGAAACCAACATTTGTTGAACCAACTGCTGACAGATGGTGATGAAATAAATTTCTATTCCTGGTTAGCGGAAGTCAAAATCGGACTATTCTTCGATCCAATCTGCGATGAGATCCCGTACAGCCGAAAAATATTCGGCAAAACATTCATGAGTAAGGAAAGGAGCTGCTGAGCGTGAAAGTGCATTGCGAACCTGAAAAGCAATAAGGATATTTTATAGAACTATCAGTGATCGTCCTTTCATCATCGACGCCTTTATATCCCCGACACAGAACAATATCAGTTAATTTTTTCGTCGTTGGTCCGCCCCATTCTAAAGCAGCACCTGCGCCAAATAAAAACATTCTTCTTACAGGCTTCATAAATCTAATATTAATTGAAGATCTATTACTTATTAAAAAAAGGTCTCATTGCATTTTACTTTTTGTTGACACTAATTTTTAAAGCCAGGAATTGACATAGTCTACACTTTTTTTGCAACTCCCAGATCAATTTCTTTCAAGGGATTGAACATTAAATCCACTAGCTCCGCATTCGCATCATTTCGTCCGGCAACTTCGCCTCTTCTGATTTTTCCAAAGCATTTTACAATATGGAAGCAAACATAAAAGATTCAAGCTCTTCGTTGACATTCACATCGACAAACACCCCTTCCTTATTAATAAATCCTGCATAATATCTGTCACAGACTCCAGTTATATCTTTAATACCCCGTAATGCTGTTAGAGCAGCGTTGTAATCATTGCACACTATCACTTCCACAATTTGACTTTCAGGATGCTCGATACGAGTCGATACAATGCCATCCCAACTCTTCCCTAAAGCGTTAGCAGTGATTCCAGGACGGTCTATAATGTTGATAAAAACTGACACAAATTTCCCGTCTATAGTAAAATTGATATCCGAATGTGCCCGAGGATTAATGTCTTTCGCGAAATAGATTACTTGCGGCTTAAATTTTTCCCTTATCCAATTGTCTACAATTACCGAAACATAAACAGGTCTTAAAGCACTTGTTACACTGGTAACATTCTCGATTGTTTCATCAGCCACTTCAACGTCTAACAGATCTTTAGCTTTTGACAAGAATTGTCCAAATGTGTAACTCCAATAAAAGACGCCCGCTTCATCTTTCATTTCTTTTATCAATTCATGTCGTGGGGCTGAAACCGACTTGTCCTTTGAATTCAAAATCCACCAATCTTCTTTTTCATCATCTGTTACGAACAATATCGTTCTCTTTTCCTTTTCAGCAAGGGCAATCATTTGTTTCCAAACAATAAGGTCACCATACTTCTCGAATCCTTTTTCTTTATCATTATCATCCATATATCCTGGTGGAATCTTATGGCGATAACGAATTTCTCCTTCCTTAACAATTTCAACAATCTCTTTAAAGGAGGATCCTTCTGAAACCTCGAAAAACTTCAACAAATTATCCTCCTTCATTTTTTCAAAATGCTCATCAACTTGAACATTAATCTGTTCCCCGATATGCTTTTCAAACTCTTGATGAGCTTTGATAAAGGCATCAAATGCCTGATCCATTTTAGCAAACGCTGTATCGTCGAAAAAAGGGTGTTTATTAGCGTTGACTAATTCTTCTTTTTTCTTCCGGTACGTTTCTTCCATTCCCTTCACCGATCCTGCAGACAAAATGGAATACTGAATGGACTTATACGAAGACCGGGGTTGATTGAGCACCTTTGAAAAATTCTTTAAATACTCATATTCCGCATGATTAGTGATCCATAATCGCCCCTTTAACTTCGAAAAAATGTCATTGTAAATATTTTCTCGATTAGCATGAAAAAGTAAAATAAAGTTTAATAAGGTGGAAGTATCAAAAACAAAAATCGCATCTTTCCAGGCAGCAGCCTCGTCTCCATCTTTCCATTTCGTGAGTGAGAATTTCATTTCATTCTTTATTAAGCAGTTGGGAGATAAACTATGTTATATCTAAAATAAAGGTACGACGAAGCGCGGAAGCCTTACTGTTATAGATGATTGAAAACCAGACCACAGAATGCAA
>CAZGSG010000256.1:0-8562 GCA_964528095.1 uncultured Terrimonas sp. | reverse complement strand
TCTACATTGTCAATATTCTCCTTAAGGTTTTTCAGGTCCTGTTTTACTGCGGTCACCTGATGTACCAACTGCTGTACCTGCGGATCTTTAGGCTGGGGGGCGATGGAATTGACCAAAGAGGAAAGCGTGATAGCGGTAATACCCGCAATAGAAGCAGCGATCACGGCTACTCTCTTATAGCGATTCCAGAGATATACTACTTTGGCATTGCCTTTTAATTTATCAGAATTGATCTTGCCCTGTTCGGAAAGATCGGTATGTACATCCTGCAGGGTGGAGCGGAATTTCTGCCATTCTCCAAACTGGTTTACCTGCTGGAGGAAAAGAGTATGTTCTACCACCAATTGGTCAATATCCTGGCTGGTTTTGCGCAAATGCTCAAAATTCAGGCGCTCATCCGGATTCATTTCCCCCCTGATATACCTTTCCACAGCATCCAGTATCATAATATCATTGCGCTCATTCATCGCTACCTCCATTTTTATAATGCGAAAAAAATATTTTTTTCAGCCTCATCAGGCATTTATATTTCTGATTTTTAGCGTTTTCAGCATTGGTATATCCAAAACTGGCCGCTATTTCCTGCATGTTCTTTTTTTGCAGGTAGTAAGCTTCCAGCAGACTTTTGCAGGGTTCCCCCAGGCCACTGATCGCTTTATTCATCATTTCAAACTCCGAATCCCGCCTGTTATGTTCTTCCATATCTTCCTCTACATGCACCACTCCATCACTGCTTATCTCCGTGGTATACCGGTTCATTTGTTGTAACCGCTTGAGCCACAAGCGCCGGGCTACAGAATAGATATACGTTTTAATCAGGCAGTTTAGTTCAAAACTCTGCAATTTCGCCTTTTCATAAAGCACGATCATTGCTTCCTGGAAAATGTCTTTGGCATCGTCTGCAGAACCGTTGTTGTTGATAATCAAGGACTGAATCGTGTTATAATTCTCCTTATAGATCGTTTCAACGGCTTTTTTATCGTTCCGGGCTAATCCTTCCAGTAAAATCTTCTCGTTAATCTCAGGTTTCAATATCCTTTATTTAATACGTTTTTTTAAAAATAGTAACCTTTCCCAGTCTAAAAAAAATAATTAAAAAATCCGGGTTACTTTTTCCTGATCCTGGTATAAACAGTGAAATATTTCAAAAAATTCAAAAAATTACAACACAATGAAAAAGCTGTTTTTAGTATTGGCAATCGCCTCTTTAGGTTTTGTATCTTGTAACAATGACGCTGCTGACAAAGACGCTGAAGCAACAAGAATTGCTGATTCTACTCGTGTAGCTGATAGCTTAGCTAAAGTTGCTGCTGAAGCTGCTGCTGCCGTTCCAACACCTGCTGAACTGGAAGCTAAAAGAGTTGCTGATTCAACTCGCGTAGCTGACAGCATCAAGGCTGCTACAAAAAAATAATCTACCGGGCTTAAGACCGTAACGTTCGTACACACGAATCATTGCGGTTTTAATTGCCGTAGGAAATATAATTTCACATGGCAAGCAATCGTTAGAGGTCGTCCCGCTTTGCGGGACGGCTTTTTTTAGTCCCTGCCGGTTCAGCAACAGATTCTGCCTGACTATTTTGCCAGGCCACCAGCCTGCCAGATTTCGTGCGCCGGGTGTAATCTACCAATACCGGCCTGAATTTCATTACCTTTGCGGCGTTCAATCTGCAAAATTCATTTAAATTATTATCAGTGGTTACATTTGAAGCGTTAGGAATCGAAGAGAGTTTACTTCGTTCTGTCAGCGCACTGGGTTTTACACAACCAACTCCCATCCAGGAAAAAGCGATCCCCGTTCTGTTACAGGGAACAAAAGATTTTATAGGCCTTGCACAAACGGGCACCGGTAAAACGGCTGCTTTCGGCCTTCCTTTATTACAACTTATCAATAAAGCGGATAAATTTCCGCAGGCATTGATCATTTGCCCTACGCGGGAACTTTGCCTCCAGATAGCGAAAGATCTCGACTCTTTTAAAAAAGGCGCGGGTAATTTATCGGTGACAGCTGTATATGGCGGTACTTCCATCAGTATGCAGATCCGTGATCTTAAAAGAGGGACCCATATCGTAGTGGCTACTCCGGGAAGACTGATCGACCTGATCGAAAGAAAAGCGATCAACCTCGAAAACATCCATTATGTAGTACTGGACGAGGCTGATGAAATGCTCAACATGGGCTTTAAAGAAGATATCGAGTTCATCTTAAAAAATACACCGAACCGCCAGAGTACCTGGTTATTCAGCGCCACGATGCCACCAGAGATCAGGCAGGTGAGCAAACGATATATGCAGCAGCCTTTTGAAATCACCATCGGTAAGGTGAATGCCGGCAATGTAAATATCGATCACCAGTACTATGCTACACAGCATGTGAACAGGTACGAAACGCTCAAACGCATTATCGATTTCAACCCGGGTATATATGGTATCGTGTTTACCCGTACCAAGGCTGATGCGCAGGATGTAGCGGAGCAACTTACGAGAGAAGGATATGATATTGAAGCGATCCATGGAGATCTTACACAACAGCAACGGGATAAGGTCATGGGTCTTTTCCGTGATAGAAGCATCCAGTTGCTGATCGCTACAGATGTGGCTGCCCGTGGTATCGATGTGTCGGGTATTACCCACGTTATTAATTATGAGCTGCCAGATGATACCGAAGTGTATACGCACCGTAGCGGGCGAACAGGCCGTGCAGGTAAAAGTGGTATTTCTGTTTCATTGGTGACGCCAAAAGAAATATACCGGTTAAGACAAATCGAAAGACTGGTAAATACGAAGGTGCATAAAATGGATATTCCAAGTGGGAAGGATGTTTGCCGCAAACAGTTCTTTCACTTCATCGATAAAATGCTGAATGCTGATATCAGTCATGGAGAATATGAAACCTATATTCCTTTATTACAGGAGAAATTCGGGCATATAGAAAAAGAAGAGATCCTGCAAAGGGTAGCAGCACTTGAGTTTGACAGGTTTCTTAAATATTATGAAAACGCGGCTGATCTCAACATGCGTACAGATGATCGCAGGGGAGATAGACGCGAAAGAGCCGATCGTCCTGCAAGTCCGCGTGATCGTGATACAAAAGGCAGAACCTTTGGCGGCGGTGATAGTTACCAACGATTGTTCGTAAATCTTGGAACCAAAGATGGTTTCTATAAGGCAAGCTTCCTGCAATTTATATTGGATATGAGTGATTTGAAAAAAGATGTACTGGGTCGTATCGATATGAAAGAAATGAATAGCTGGATAGAAGTAGAGCCGGCAGCGAGCAAAAAAATGATCAAAGCGATGGACGGTAAAAATTTCCGTGGTCGTAAGATCAGGATGAACGATGCGGAAAGTGGGGGTAACAAGAGATAATTAGCAGTAAATAATTTTTTTGTTTCAATTTGAGGTTTATATTTGTTGAGATATGACAATGAAGGCAACATTTACCCGATTTTATTTTAGCTTCTTTTATTTTAGAATGAGGCCGGGAATGCTTTTGTTGAAAGTCAGCTAAGAAAAGAACTAATCAACATAGAGAATCCCGGCCAAAAGGCCGGGATTTTTGCGTGTATGGTGTATGGGTCATAAAAATGTAGAGACGTAATACATTGCGTCCCTATAAAAAAAATAACAATGCCATTAACAGGTAAGACAAATACGAAAAAAGGAATCGCTATCCAGGGGTATGAAGGATGTTTTCACCAGGTAGCAGCCCGGCAATACTTTGGCAAACAGGTTGAAGTCATTCCCTGCGCAACATTCAGAGATGTAATAAAAATAGCCAGCAATAAAAAAGAAAGCGATGGAGGCATCATGGCCATTGAAAATTCTATTGCCGGAAGCATTCTCGCTAATTATAACCTGCTTTTAAAAAGCAATCTCCGGATCACGGGTGAGGTGTATCTGCAGATCAATCAACACCTGTTGGTAAATCCTGGCGTAAAGCTGGAAGATATCCGTGAAGTGCATTCGCATACCATGGCCCTGCAACAATGCTATGACTTCCTTGATAAGTATAAATGGAAACTGGTAGAAACAGATGATACGGCGTTAAGCGCTAAGCAGGTGCACCAGCACAAAAGCAAACATATCGCGGCTATCGCCAGTAAACTCGCGGCAGAATTATTTCAACTGGATATGATAGCCCCTAATATCCATACGTTGAAAAATAACTATACCCGGTTCCTTGTAGTACAACGGGAGGATAGTGCTCAGCCGGTAGAAGGAGCTAACAAAGCTTCTGTATATTTTCATACAGATCATTCAAAAGGCAGTCTTGCGAAAGTATTGATGAAAATTGCTGATGAAGGCGTGAACCTGAGCAAGCTGCAAAGCTTTCCTATACCAGGAAGTGATTTTCAATACGCTTTTCATGCGGATATGGAATTGGAGTCGGGCGAGCAGTTGGATCGTGTTATCAATAAAATAAAACCAATGACAGCGGATATAAAAGTCTATGGTGTTTATAAAAATGGGAAAAAGAGTTAAAAGTCAGAGAGCGATATGGGCTCATGTTGACATCATTACTGATTTCTGAATTAATTGAATATGCATACAAGTAAACGACTGGAAGGAATTGGAGAATATTATTTTTCTCAAAAGCTACGGGAAATCGAAGAGTTAAACAGGCTGGGGAAAAATGTGATCAATCTTGGGATAGGCAGCCCGGATCTGCCGCCGCATGCGGAAGTGATCAGGGTATTACAGGAGGAAAGTGCCAGGCCCACTACACATGCTTACCAGAATTATAAAGGTTCTCCTGTATTGAGAACAGCGATCAGTGAATGGTACCAGCGGTCTTATAACGTGGCCCTTGACCCGAATGCAGAAATACTACCGTTGATCGGAAGTAAGGAAGGGATCATGCATATATGCATGACTTATCTCAACAAAGGAGATGAAGTACTGATACCCAACCCAGGTTATCCTACTTACAGGAGTGCAGTGAAACTTGCAGGTGGTAAATGTGTGGAATATAAACTGCGGGAAAAGAATAATTATGAGCCGGACTTTGATAAGCTGGAAAAAAGAAAGCTGAAGAAGGTGAAGCTCTTATTTGTCAACTATCCGCAAATGCCTACCGGTCAACTTCCTTCGGTGCACTTGTTTGAGAAACTTGTTGCGTTTGGCAAAAAACATAAAATACTGATCGTTCATGACAATCCTTATAGTTTTATATTGAATGACAACCCGATGAGCTTATTAAGTATACATGGAGCAAAGGATTGTGTACTTGAATTAAACTCATTGAGCAAGTCGCACAATATGGCAGGCTGGAGAGTGGGAATGCTTTGTGGAGCTAAGGAGAGAATAGAAGAAGTACTGAGATTTAAAAGTAATATGGATAGCGGTATGTTCTTACCGTTGCAGCTTGCTGCTGCGAAAGCATTATCGCTGGGAAAAGAATGGCAGGACCAAGTGAATGCTGTTTATCGCACAAGAAGAGAAAAAGTATTCGAATTACTGGAGTTGTTGAACTGTAGCTTCTCCAGGAAACAGGCCGGTTTATTTGTATGGGCATCCATTCCCCGGGAGTACAAGGACGGTTATACATTGAGCGATGAAATATTGTATAAGGCAAATGTCTTCATTACCCCGGGTGGTATTTTTGGCAGTGCGGGAGAAAAATATATCCGTATCAGCCTGTGTGCTACAGTAGACAGATTTGAAGAAGCGATACAAAGAATCCAAAAATTGAAAATTCAATAACCGGGCTCTTTTTTGAATTTTTAATGTTGACTTTTTAATTAAACCAGGATGGAAAGAAAAAAAATAGCGATAGTAGGAGTGGGGCTGATCGGAGGATCACTGGCCATTCAATTGCATGAAAAGAAGATCTCTTCAAGACTGATCGGGGTAGACGCTAATAGCGAACACGGGCAACAGGCGTTGGATCTTGAACTTGTAGACGAGATATTGCCACTGGACGAAGCTATTGATGCAGCTGAAGTGATTGTGCTGGCCATACCGGTTGATAAACTCGTTGGATTGCTGCCGGTAATCCTGGATAAGATCACCGACCAGATTGTGATAGATCTTGGTTCTACCAAAGCGCAACTGATACAAGTGATCAAAGACCATCCGAAGCGAGGACGGTATGTGGCTACTCATCCGATGTGGGGAACTGAGTATAGCGGCCCACAGGCAGCAGTAAGGGGGGCATATGAGAATAAGGCTGTCATTATCTGCAATGCACAGGATAGCGATGAAGATGCCCTGGAATGGACAAAGGCAATGTATAAAAAGATAGGAATGCATTTATTGGAAATGGATGGAATAGCCCATGATCTGCATGCGGCATACGTAAGTCATATTTCCCATATTACTTCTTTTGCACTGGCCAATACTGTATTGCAAAAGGAAAAAGAAGAGCAGGCTATTTTCGAACTGGCTAGCGCGGGGTTTGAAAGTACGGTGAGACTGGCAAAAAGTAATCCGGCGATGTGGGTGCCCATCTTTATGCAGAACAAGATCAATGTACTGGATGTATTGCGTGAACATATCGCACAACTGACAAGGTTTAAGGAGAGTATTGAGAAAGATGATAATGAATACCTCATGAGATTGATAGAAGATGCAAATAAAATAAGAAGGATCATCAAGTAAGAACAGATTTATCATTATGAGAACAAGTGATATTATAATTATATTAAAACTTAAAAACAAAACAAGCTCCCGCTGGTCAGTCAGCCCGGTGGCGTAACTTTACTAATCAATTATTATATGGAAACAATAGCACAACCCACAAAAGACACCGTGCAGCAGGCATGGAAAAAACGTCCGCTTATTATCAGCGGACCTTGCAGCGCAGAAACAGAAGAGCAGGTATTGGCGACCGCACAACGGCTGGCAGCAACCGGTAAAATAGATATGCTACGGGCAGGTATCTGGAAGCCCAGGACCAAGCCGGGACTGTTTGAAGGTATCGGCGCCAAAGGTCTTCCCTGGTTGCAGCAAGCTAAGAAACTGACGGGCCTGCCTACTACTGTGGAAGTGGCTACAGGCAAACAGGTGCAGGACGCGCTTACTTTCGATGTGGATGTATTATGGATCGGTGCGCGTACTACTGTCAATCCTTTTAGTGTGCAGGAAGTGGCGGACGCGTTGCGTGGTGTGGATGTGCCGGTGTTGATCAAAAATCCGATCAATCCCGATCTTGAATTATGGACAGGGGCGGTAGAACGTGTGGCGAGAGCCGGTATTAAACAGATTGGACTCATACACCGTGGGTTTTCATCTTATGGCAATTCCGAATACCGTAATGCACCAATGTGGCACCTGGCTATTGAAATGAAACGCCGGAACCCTGAATTGCCTATCATCAATGATCCTTCTCATATCTGTGGCCGACGTGATATCCTGCTTGATGTGATGCAGCGCGCAATTGACCTTGATTATGACGGATTGATGATAGAAAGTCATATAGATCCCGATAATGCCTGGAGTGATGCAAAACAACAGATAACTCCGGAACAATTAAAAACAATGCTGGATACGATTATCTGGAGAAAAGAAGATGTAAACTCGGAAGAATACCATGCCGCATTGGAAAAATTGCGCCAGCAGATCAATCACCTGGATGATGAACTGATGCAAATACTTGGCCAGCGGATGAAAGTAGCGGAGAAGATCGGTACATATAAAAAAGAAAATAATATCACCATCCTGCAGACAAATCGCTGGAATGAAATACTGGAAAGGGCAACAACAGAAGGGGAAAAATTAGGCTTAAGCAAAGAGTTCATTACAAAATACCTGGATGCTGTGCATATGGAAAGTATCAATCATCAGAAAAAAGTATTGGACGCTTAGAGAATTTAAAATTCAAAATGCAAAATTCAAAAATAGTCTCCGTGGAAGGAGCCTTGCGCTTTTGGATTGGAAGCAGATAGGACTGGGGTACTTTTTTCATGAATTTTCAAAATAGTCAATGAAGCATATCAATTATAAATTTTCTTCTTCCGCTACTGATTTTTATTTTGCTTATGGTATCAGCTATTTAAAAAAGATAGCTGATCCAAAAGCCGCCGTTTTGATCACAGATGAACATGTTTTTGCAGCGCATAATAAAAGATTTAAAGGATGGAAGACGATTGTTATAAAAGCGGGAGAACAATTCAAGACCCAACAGACTGTTGATTCGGTTATTAGCCAATTAATAGAAATGGAGGCCGACCGGAAGACCACGCTCGTAGGTATCGGAGGGGGAGTGGTTACCGATATTACCGGTTATATTGCTTCTGTATATATGCGGGGTGTACGCTTTGGTTTTATTCCAACTTCTGTACTAGCCATGGTAGACGCGTCGATTGGTGGTAAGAATGGAATTGATGTAGGCCTGTATAAGAATATGGTTGGAGTGATACGGCAACCTTCATTTATCCTGCATGATATGGTCTTTTTGAATACACTGCCACAGGCCGAATGGGAAAATGGATTTGCTGAAATCATCAAACATGCCTGTATCAAAGATGCTGCGATGTTTAAACAGCTGGAAGAAAGTTCATTTAAAACGTACCAGAAGAAAAAGACCGCGATCTGTGACTTGGTACAACGCAATGCAAT
>CAZGSG010000255.1:0-8585 GCA_964528095.1 uncultured Terrimonas sp. | reverse complement strand
ATTAATGTTGCAGGTGAATAGCAAGTTCGGGCAGGCTGATTTCTGGAATATTATGCGAGGCAGGTACACCAGGCCCAAGGAAGAAAAAAGAATATTCATGTTCCTCGACTTGAATTCTTCCACGGCGATCGCTGAAAAGCTTGGGAATGAAACATACCATGCTTTGTTAAAAGATTTTTTTGCAGATATAACAAATCCCATTCTTAACAATAAAGGGACGATATACCAGTACGTAGGGGATGAGGTGGTGATAGCCTGGAACTATGTCGATGGAACGGAGAATATCCATTGCCTGCGATGTTTTTTTGATATGAAAATGTATATCGAAAAGAAAAAGGATAAATACATGAAGCAATATGGAATGGTACCTTCATTTAAGGCCGGTATTCATTGCGGCAGGGTAATAGCAGGTGAGATCGGGATTATCAAAAGAGATATCACCTATTCCGGCGATGTACTAAACACGACTTCCCGTATATTAGATAAATGCGGTGAGCTGAAGGAGGAAGTAATCGCTTCATCAGACCTGTTAGCTGAGTTGCAATTAGCAGGTGATTATAATTCCAGGCCATTAGGATCAATAAAACTCAAAGGAAAACAAAGAGAAGTATTGCTAAACGCCCTGGTTCCTATAGCAAAATAACAAATTGTGTAAGGAATAAGCACAGAACTGATCGTCCTGATCAGGCGACGGCAGCTTCTTTATTATACCTGTTTTTATAATCTACAGGAGACAGCCCGGTAATCTTTTTAAAAATAGTCCTGAAAGCTTTGCTGTCGCTATAGCCTACATCATACATCACTTCGTTCACATTTTTCCGGCTGCCTTCCAGGTGTTTTTTGGCTGCTTCTATTTTTACCCGCTGAATATATTCAACGGGCGTATTGTTTGTTGCTTTTTTAAATCGTCTTTCAAAATGGCGCCGTCCAATGGCGAATTTTTTCGCCAGCTCTTCCACCGATATTTTCTCTGTTACATTATTTTCGATATAAGTCTGCGCTTCTTTAATGGGTTCGTCCTCGTGTTTTTTCTGACCATTAAACATGATAAAAGGAGACTGGCTTTTCCTGTCTATTTCAATGGCAAAATATTTAGAGGCTTTTATCGCCATTTCACGATTCGTATATTTTTCAATCAAATAGAGAAGCAGATTCCAATAAGAGCTAGCGCCGCCGCTGGAATACAAAGAGTCTTCTTCCGTGATGATCTTATCGTCAACCAATGTTACTTCAGGAAACATATCCCTGAATTCATTGGCGTATATCCAGTGCGTCGAACATTTCCTGCCGTTTAAGAGTCCTGTTGATGCCAGTAGAAAAGCACCAATACAAAGGCTTGCAGCCTCGGCGCCATTTTCATACTGCTGTATGATCCAGGGAGCAAATTCTTTATTTATTTCCAACGCATCCTTGATATTCCCACTTAATGCGGGAATAATAATAAGGTCTGTTTTTTTTACATCCTTCAGCAGGATATTTGTATTTACTGTGAAAGAACCTTTGTTGAGCTGCACTTCTTTTGAAAGCCCCACCAACTGTACTTCAAATACAGGATCGTTGCCCGCAGCTATCCAAAAATCATTAACCGAGGTAAACATATATCGTGGATCGAAAATGCTGGCTAAAACTGCCTCCTCGGGCACAAGAATAGAAATATGTTTAAGTGCCATTTTTTTCTTTTAGCGGGTTATTATTATTGGCAAGGGCCCTGCTTTTTAGCTGTTTTATTTTCTATGATATCAAATTTCCGGGAAAAAAATGAAAATAGCCAGCTCTCTCCCACATTTACCCAAAACTCCTGCCAGAATCCGGATTCTGCCCTACGAGCGGCTGAAACCAGCGCCAAATCGCCCGGATCTTTTATAGCTGGCCTCAATAAAAACACATGTGTGGTATCATTTATAAGAAATATAATGTCGCAAGAAACCTCCAAGTATGTCGCAACTACACTCGGTGTTTTTTATGCGGAGGGGGTAGCTTTGGATAACAATAATTATAATCATTAAATCAACTTGCAATGAAAAAAATAAAAATCCTTTACTGGGTATTCACCGGGTTGTTTGCGGTGATGATGTTCGGATCTGCACTACCCGATATTATTTCTTTACCGGTGGCTGTTGAAGGATTCAGGAAAATGAACATGCCTGCCTATCTTCTTCCTTTCCTCGGTGTTGCAAAAGCAGCAGGTGTTATAGCTATCCTTATTCCCGGCTACCCACGCATAAAGGAATGGGCTTATGCAGGCCTGGTATTTGACCTGGTTGGAGCTACTTATTCTATTTACTCATCTGGCGAACCATTTACCGCGTGGATGCCGATGGCATTGCCATTGGGTTTGGCAGCCCTTTCTTATATCTTCTATCATAAAAGATTAAAAGCAGGAGCTTTCAGCGCAGAAGATCGTAAAGGGAATAGCGCCGGTGCAAATAGTCGCTATGAGAATAAGCAGCCCATAACCGGGATTGCCTGATAAATGAGTAAGAGAATAGTATGCGCTGCAATAAATGAAAGAAGTAACATGCGGAAATTAATTGTATCGATGAATGTGACATTGGACGGATTTATGGCCGGTCCGAATTGTGAGCTGAACTGGCATTTCAACTACTGGAATGAGGAAATGGCAGCATATGCGAGTGTTCAATTAAGTGACGCTGATACGATTCTACTTGGCCGGATTACATATACCGCGATGGCGAAATACTGGCCTTCGGTGCATACGGATCTTTTATATTCGCGGGAAGACCTGGCTTTTGCAGATATGATGAACCGGTATCATAAAGTGGTTTTCTCTAATACGCTTGTTACAACTGAATGGAATAATACCAGCATTATAAAAGGGGATCTTAAAACAGAAGTTGAACGACTAAAAAATGGGCCCGGAAAAAAAATACTTGTATTCGGAAGTGGTAAACTGGTATCCTCCCTGGTGAGTGAAGGATTGGTTGATGAATATGTTTTATGGATTCACCCCGTAATATTGGGAGAAGGGAAGCCGTCCTTTAAGGGAATAAAGGAAAAATTATCACCACAGATTGCTTCGGTCAGGAAATTCAGTTCCGGAGTAGTCATACTACATTATAAATCTATTAGCCGATCTATAAAATACAAAAATATAAATCATGGAGAAGTATATATTAGCCAATGATATCAGAGTATTTTATGTAACCGCGACAAGTTTTCCCGAAGGAATTCTTAAAGCCTATCAAACATTGCATGGCCTGCTCCCGGATACGGCCGGCAGGAAATTTTATGGTATTTCCCGTCCTGAAGGCAAAGGGAAAATTATCTATAAAGCTGCTGTAGAAGAGTCTTATCCAGGCGAAGCTGAAAAGCTGGGCTGTGAGATTTTTGTGATCAGGAAAGGTACATTCATAAGCGAGGTACTGACTGGCTGGCGGGATAATGAAGCTATTGTTGGCCAAACCTTTCAAAAACTGATTGCATATCCGGAAGTGGATCCAGCGGGCTACTGTGTGGAAATTTACACTGGCGAAAATGAAATGAGATGCATGGTGCCGTTGGAAAAATAACCTGTCAGGAACGCTATTATTCAACTGCAGACAAGAGCGTTCCAGCCTTATTTAGAAGCCACATGAAAATTATTACTGGAAACGGAAACCTATATTCAGCGTTTGGGTTGGAGTACTGCGCTTACCCATACCATGAATAAGTATCATATTCAGTTATTGGAAATAAAAGAACTATTTGGACTGGCCCGAAGGATTGATGACATAGCAACAGCGCCGCTGGATAAAGGTAAAAAAGATCCTGAAAGCTGCAAAAACCATTTTTTTAATAACGGTAACAAACTGCATTTATATTCATACCCGCTCCGACTGATGCAAAAAGTATAATATCGCCAGCAGCTAACCGATGTCCTTCTACCTGTTGTCTGCGTACCATATCATATAAAGTTGGGATAGTAGCTACCGAACTATTGCCAAGCCAGTGAATGCTCATGGGCAGCACATTGACAGGAGCTTTTATGCCATATAGTTGATAAAGTCTTTTTATGATGCCTTCATCCATTTTCTCATTGGCCTGGTGAATGAAGATTTTTTTCAGATCGGAGATCTGTACGCCGGCTTTTTCCAGGCATATCTTCATTGCTTCCGGTACGTATTTCATTGCGTATTCGTATACTTTCCGTCCTTTCATCTTTATAAAACGTATCCTGCCATCGCTACCCGGATAAAACGATTTACCCATATCGATGTAATCAAGTTCTTCTAAACTATGCGTCTGTGCACAGGTGCTGAGAATACCGGGTCCGTTTTCCTCTACTTCTTTATACTCTACGATGCAGGCACCCGCACCATCTGCAAAGATCATACTGTCACGGTCGTAGATATCGATCACCCTGGACAGTGTTTCAGCACCTACCAGCAGGCATTTTTTGGCAATACCGGCTTTAAAAAACGCGTCAGCATGGATCAGACTTTGCAACCAACCCGGGCAGCCAAATAAAATATCATAAGCAATACACTCCGGCCGTTTTATCTGCAGCTCATGTTTGACCCGGCTGGCCAGCGATGGTACAGCATCTGTCTGGATGGTATGGTTGATGACGTTTCCAAAATTATGGGATACAATAACCTGGTCGAGGGTTTCCGGGTCAATTCCACTATCCTCGATTGCCTGGCGTGCAGCTACAGCGGCCAGGTCAGATGTATTCAGGTCATCGGGAGAATAGCGCCTTTCGGCAATACCGGTGATCAGTCTGAATTTTTCGACCACCTCCTCTGGTGGTGTGTCCAATGGCTGATTGCTGTTGTCGTAAAAAGTATGTTTTGCAAAATTTGTATTGGTCCGGATAACCGGTGGTATATAGGAGCCGCTGCCAATGATAACTGATCTGAACATAAATTGGGTTTATGGTAAATGCCAGGATAACGGCTCAGTGAAAATTAGCAATCATCAGCAGGGATTGCTTAATGAAAATAATATATTTCCGGCATGCAGCAACAAATATTCCGGATCGACTTTCCGGGCAGAGATAAACAGGTCATGGGAGAGGGTTTGTCATGTTATCGTCAATAGGCAGGCAATAAGAATAAATTACAGAAAAAAATATTGATAAGCTTATTCCGTGGCCCACAAATAAGGGAAGATTCCAGGACCAGACAAATGAACGACAGATGTTTCGATGGTCAATACGTCGAATTATTAGAAATAAATATATCGGTTCATTCACAGTTCTTCAGTTCTTCAGTTCTTCATTTCTACGACAATCTCAAAATGATGAATACCAGCACTCTTCACCCAGTCCTGCAATACCGGTAAACTGACAAAATCCGGAAACAATAGTTTCTCTTCCGCCGCAATGTTGAACAGGGCCTTTTCATCCAATAGTTGAACTTTGGCTAAACAATCCTGCAGTTCATCTCTAAAATCAGGTAGCAGGCATTCAAAAGAAAGAAAGGAGATTTTTTGATTTAGTCCTGCCAGTACTTTCTTTTCACTGCCCTCTACATCAATTTTTATAAAAGCAGGTACCCCATATTTATGTATCAACTCATCAAGGGTAGTAGCCTGGATTGTTTTTTCTTCCTGGCTAAATGATATTATTTCATTCCATTTATTCCCCTGATCAGCTTCAAGTGTTTCTTTCCAGCGGGGATTGAGTGTATTCAATGCAGAACCGGTATGATGAATATAGAATGTTTCCTGGCCGATCCTGTCAGATATAGCTAGCTGTTCTATGACTACTCTTTTGGTTTTATTCCTGAAACGCGATCTGAGTATGGCGGCATTATGATCATCTGGTTCGCAGCAAACTACTTTCTTGCATATTGTCAGGAATGCTTCGGTTTTATGACCGTCATTAGCACCAATATCAAAAATCAGATCGCAAGTGGAAAGAAAGGATTTGTAAAAAGAGATCTCCACCTGGTGTTGTTTAGCCAGGTAGGGTTTAAAAAGTCGTTGGTATGCCCGGAATATAAATGAATATTTGAAATCGTTATACCAGCCTTTTTTTGTTAGAAGATCTTTCAGATATTGTTTAATGCCTGGCATGCGATTAATATTGACTCTTTTAATTGATTACTGAAATACAGTATAATTATAAATTGTGATAGTTGCGATTTATCGCTAAAGTACATTTTTTGATTGTTATACTTGCAAAACAATCCGGACAGCCATACATTTCACGCTACACAGGTGGACGATATTTAAAAAAGATAAATGGATCACCTGGTGAAATCAATAAACCGGTTCATGGACTATGATCATACAATTGGCGATCTCGTCATCGGGGTTAATACAGCAGGATAATCCGTCTCGCTGATAGCTGGAAATTTTTTCACGTATCGTGACCATGCAGGTGCCACAACTGCCCATGCCGCTACAAATACCAAAATTGACCAGGCTGAGCCGTGTAGAGATCAGGGTCATCAGGCTATTGTGCTCATTAAAGTATGTTTGTACAGGATATTCTTCCCCCTGACAAATAATGGTAAAATGAAGTGTTTTTTGATCCTGGGCCATTTGAAGAAGATTCAATAAGCAGGCGGCTATCAGGGATAGTTCATTACTTTATTTTGTTCGGCACATAAGGATGAGTTTATATGTTCTTTCCCTGCCCCTGCCGCCGTTGGGCTATTGGCGTTCTTTTTTTAGCAGACGCTCTATATACTTTTTTAAGATAATAGCATGATTGTGTAGCGTGTCTTTGGCGGCATATAGAAAGGTGACTTTCTTATGGGCCAGGCAATGATGAATCAGTTCCTTTGCCGCAGGAGAACCGCTTAGTTCTTTCTTGTAAGCCTTTCCAAATGCCATCCATTTTTCAGGATCGTGATTAAACCATTTTCTTAATTCTGCAGACGGCGCTACTTCTTTGGCCCATATATCCACCAGGGCCATTTTAGTGGTTACTCCCCTTGGCCATAGGCGATCAACCAGAATGCGGAAGCCATCTTTTTTGTCAGCGGGATCATAAACCCTTTTTATCTGTATGTCGTGCATGCCCATTCTATGTTTTAAACAGGTTTTGCTGAAAGGCCTTGTTTCGCCACGAAGAGTCTCGCTCTTACTGTTTTGATATTACCGGATCTGTTTTCATCTATATCCTGCATTAGCACCCTGTCAGAATCAACGATAGCTTTGTCGATAAATCTTTCAATAATATACCCGTTAACTTTATTTTTGACAAGGCTTTTTAATGCAGCGTCAACAAAGCGAAGACTTTCTTCTTCCGATCCCGCGACGATGATCTTGCTCATTAATTTACGACGGTAGTCGTCCAACGTCATTGGAGTATGTTTATTCATATATGCAGGATAAATTTAGTTTAATATAAGGATTCCCCGCAAACAAAATTATACCCTATTTTGCCGGATCGCTGTAAGCTTTATTACACTAAAAAGTGATATTTATTACTAAAAAAACTTAAATTTAGAAACAATGTCGACCGTACAAAGCTTTTCGATTGATAAATGGGATTTTAAAAGCCAGTCTATTTTAAGTGGCTTGTCCTTAGCTGATATTGAATTGTTGACGGCGCATCAGACGGAGAAGGTTTATAAAAGGGGAGAAGTGATTTATCATGAAGGGGCTTATCCGGCAGGTATATTTTTTATAGTTAAAGGGAAGGTTAAGAAATATAAACTAGATACATATGGTAAGGAACAGATCATCCAGGTGATTAATACGGGGGATCTCATGGGGTATCATGCAATCCTGGCAGAAGACCGGTATCCTATTTCTGCATCTGCACTGGAAGAAAGTCTTATCGCATTCATTGCTAAAGAAGATTTTTTAAAAACACTACAACAATCTCCGGAGTTAAACAAGAGGTTATTAAAGAACCTGAGTATTGAGTTCGCTGTATTTGCCAATAGCATGACCCTGTTTATGAAAAATTCGGTTCGGGAAAGGCTGGCTCTCCGGCTTGTTCTTTTATACGAAAAATATAAGACAGGCGATGCAATAAATGAAATAGTAGAGATCAATATGTCGAGGGATGATCTTGCAAGCCTTGTTGGTTCAGCAAGAGAAAATGTAGTAAGGGAATTAATGGAGTTGAAAGATAATGGCATTATTAAAACTAAAGGACGTAAGATCATTGTAAATGACATTGCTAAACTGGTCAGCATTTCGAACAGATAGTCAGCCGCGTCAGTAAGCCGCGACCTGCAGTAGTCTACGTATCAACTACCAAACGCTGCAATGAGGATCCTGATACCGACAAGCCCCAGAGAGAGGGCGAGTGCTTTAATGATCAATGAGCCCCTGATCTTTGGAGACAGGTATGCACCTAGTTGCGCACCGCCTATAGCTCCAATACCAATACCGATCACTATTTTTACCACCTGCGGATCGTTATAGTTACCATCATAGATATGTACCGCCACGCTTATTATTGACATGATCGCAAGTATAAAATGAGAGGTGGCCGTTGCGATATGAACAGGGAAGCGCAGCCAGTTTACCAATGCCGGCACATGAATGATGCCGCCGCCAATACCAAGGAGTGGGGATATAAATCCGACAATGGCGCTTACAAGTATTCCCAGGTAATGATTATACGTATATGCATATACTTCACCATCCCGGTCTTTTAACTCATGATGTCTCCAACC
>CAZGSG010000254.1:0-8598 GCA_964528095.1 uncultured Terrimonas sp. | reverse complement strand
GACCTTACGGGTTCCGTGGTTTCTGTAAGAGGAGATGAGGTAACTAAAGTTCCTTCTACCAACCCGCTGGAAGCTATACAGGGTAAAGTGCCTGGGCTAGATATTACCAGGAGCAGTGGAATGGCCGGGGCTGATATAAACGCTACGATCCGTGGCAATCGTTCCATCAAGGCCGGCAATGGCCCTTTATATATTGTAGATGGGGTTTTATACCCGGAAGTACAGGACATCAACCCGAACGATATTTTGAGCATGGACATCTTGAAGGACGCGTCGTCAACAGCGATCTATGGATCACGTGGTGCCAACGGGGTGATCATCATCACAACGAAGAAGGGAGCATCAGGTAAGATCAAGGTGAGTTTTAACGCGTACAGCGGGATCTCTCAGGTAGCGGGTTTTCCGGAGGTACTGGATGGGCAGGGTTACGCGAACCTTCGGCGGGAAGCCAACCGTACGACGGGTAAGTGGACGGGTCCCCAGGATGATAACAAGATCTTTCAACCGGGCGAACTGTCCAATATCGCCAACAATATCTCCACGCGCTTTTCCGATCTGCTGATCCATGACGGTCAGCAACAGGATTACCAGCTGGCGTTTTCCGGGGGTTCGGATAAACTGAAATCGTATTTCTCCCTGGATTATTTTAAGGAACAGGGGATCTTTAAAAAAGACGCGCTGGAGCGGTATATCGGTCGGGTGAACCTGGATTATGAAGTGAGCGATCAGTTAAAGATCGGAACACAGACGCAGGTGACGGTGTACCGGCAAAGCCGTCGGCAGGACCCGCTGAACATCGCGATGCGGATCAACCCGCTGACCGCGGTATATGATAACGATGGCAAGCTGATCACCTATCCCAACCTGGGTAAGGACATCAACCCGCTGATCGATGAGGTACCGGGAGCGTATAAGGATGAAGTGAACACGATGCGGTTGTTCCCGACGCTATACGCGGAACTCAAGCCGTTCCGTGGGTTTACGGCACGGGTGAACTTTTCGTTGAACCTGAACCAGTCAACGCAGGGGACCTACCGTTCACCGTTCACGTTATCACGGAACGGAGCGGTATCACAGTCCAGCTACGGGATCAACAAAAGCAGCGGGCTGAACTGGCAGGGGATCCTGAACTACCAGCGGGAGCTGGGCGATCATTCAATAACAGTAACAGGAATCGGGGAAGTGATCCGCAACAAAACAGAAGGCGCGACAGCGCAGGGACAGAACCAGTTGCTGGGCTCTTCGCTGTTCTATAACCTGAGCAGCAATACACAGAACATTTCTATTTTCAGCAACTATACGGAGACCAACCTTCATTCCATCGCGGGTCGGATCAACTACGGATATAAAGGAAAATACCTGCTGACGCTGACGGGCCGTTCGGATGGGGCCTCAGTACTGGGAGCGGGTCACCAGTGGGATTTCTTTCCCTCCGCGGCGGTGGCCTGGCAGATCGGCCGGGAAGAGTTCATGCAGGGGCAAAGCCTGTTCAGCGACCTGAAGCTGCGGGCCAGTTATGGGGTATCGGGTAACGCGGCGGTGAGCGCCTACTCCTCCCAGAGCAGCTTATCGCGGATCCCGTTTGCCTACGGGGATAACCCGGCGGTTGGTTTTACGTTCAGCCAGCAGAGCGGTAACCCGGACCTGAAGTGGGAGAAATCAAAGACCGCCAATATCGGGCTGGATATCGGCATAGCGGGCAATAAAGTAACGGCCACGATCGATGTATACGATACACGGACCAGTGACCTGCTATTGGGAAGGTTGCTGCCACCGACAACGGGAGTAACAACGGTGACGCAGAATGTGGGCAAGACGCATAACAAGGGGATCGAAGTGGGGATCACGTCAGTGAACCTGCAGCGGGGTAAGTTGAAGTGGACAAGTACGGTGACGTTCTCGCGGAACATCGAAGCGATCACGGAGTTGATCGATGGAGTGAGCCTGCTGGATATCGGAACGGCAACGCTGCCGCAGTTTTTGGTAACGGGATCACCGGTGAACAGTTTTTATGATTATAAAAAACTGGGGATCTGGCAGACGGCAGAGAAGGATGAAGCGGCGCGGTATGGTCAGAAACCGGGAGATATCCGGGTAGCCGATATCAATAATGACGGAGTGATCGATACCCGCAATGACCGGGTGGTGGTGGGCTCTTCTGTACCGAAGTGGTCGGGCGGTTTTAACAACAATGTGAGTTGGGGCAATGTGGACATCAATGTATACTTCTATGCGCGGATCGGTCAGACGATCAACCTGCTGGCCACGGAAGGTGGGGGTACAAGTCTTGGTCATAGTATTTATGATCCGCAAGGAGTGGAGAACAGCCTGTCGATGTTGCATTACTGGACGCCGGAGAACCCGGGCAATGAATTACCGAGACCGGACGCGTCGAAAGCCTACTCAAGTGTGTTATATTACAACACGCTGGGATATAGAAAGGGTTCGTTTGTGAAGTTGCGCAATGTATCGGTGGGTTATAACTTCAGTGGTGGGGTGGTGAAGAAATTAAAGATGCAGAACCTGAAAGTATATGTAACGGGCAAGAACCTGTTAACGCTGAGCGATGTAAAGCAATACGATCCTGAACGGGGAGGTATCCTCAACAGTCCGCTGACCAGGTTATGGGTCTTTGGTATCAATGCAGCTTTCTAAAAAAATAAAAAGGACATTATGAAACGATCATACATATATATAATCATTTTACTCGCAATAGCAGGAGGATCCTGTAAAAAAGATCTGCAGGAATATAACCCGAGCGGTATAACAGATGCTACTGTTTTTACTACCCCCGCGGGTTTTGAAACCGTGGTCAATGCAGCCTATTCTTATACCCGGTGGTGGTATGGAAAAGAATATGGGTTTAATATTTCAGAAATGGGTACGGATATCTGGACAAGTGGTGCAAGTGATAGCTGGCCCGATCTGACCAATTACCTGAACCTGCAGTCGAACCAGGAGGCGCTGGGTGCTGAGTGGACAAACTTTTATGCAGCAGTTAATCTTTGTAATGCAGGTATCAATCGCATAGGACAATCAGGCCTTTCAGACGCGCTGCAAAAAACAAGAAGAGCAGAATTAAAATACCTGAGAGCTTTTTATAACTGGCATATCGTAGAAACATGGGGTGATGTACATCTTTCTACAGAAGAGACCGTAGGTATCATCACTACAGCGAATAAAACACCGGCAGAAAAATTCTATGAGCTCATATTCGCCGATCTCACAGAAGCAGTACAAAACTTGCCGGTTACCACTACAGATTTTGGCCGTGCTACCAAACCTGCAGCTCAGGCATTCCTGGCCCGTATGTACCTTACAAGAGGCATGAACAAGGAAGCCGCTGATCTTGCAAAAAAAGTGATCACCGACTATAGTTTTCAACTGGAACCAAAATTCGCTGATCTGTGGAAGATGAGTAACCTGAACAGCAAGGAAGTGATCTGGTCGGTGAACTATTCCACTAACTTATTGCTGAATGATCTGCGTGATGGAACATTGTATCCAGGCGGACACAACAGGGGAAGTAATAACGCGCACCTGTTTTTCCTGATGCGGTATGATCAGCAGCCAGGCATGGTAAGAGATGTAACCAATGGCAGACCTTTCAACAGTTATATGCCTACTTTATTCCTGCTCAACCTCTTCAATGAAACGATCGATGCACGATATGATGGATCATTCAGGATGGCCTGGTTTGCCAACCAGACAGATGCCAGTAAGAGACCAGCGGGCATGGCATTAGGTGATACCGCTATCCTTTGCAGCAAGTACGAGATACCGGATGCATTTGAAGCAACAAGAAAATACAGGGTCTTTGATCGTAGCAAGAATTATAATCCGGATGGATCTTCAAAAGAAAAAGTATACTGTATCTCCCTGAAAAAATTCGATGATCCAACCAGGGATAACGTGACACAGATACAAAGTGCAAGAGATGTATTTGTGATCAGGCTGGCTGAAATGTACCTGATCGCAGCAGAGGGTGAAATGAAACAGGGGCATTTGCAAATAGCCGCAGATTATGTGAACACACTCAGAACAAGGGCAGCGCAGCCAGGCAGGATTGCCGATATGCAGGTGGCGCCTGCTGATATTACCCTTGATTTTATACTGGACGAAAGAGCAAGAGAATTTGCGGGCGAACAGATCAGGTGGTTTGATCTGAAAAGAACAGGCCGCTTACTGGATCGTGTGAAACTGTACAACCTGGATGCAGGCAGGAATATTCAGTCGTATCACCTGGTAAGACCTATTCCACAGACACAGATAGATGCAGTGACAAATAAAACGGAGTTTAAACAAAATCCGGGATATCAATAAGAAAAAGTTTAACAGGAATATACTTTAACTAACAGCTATGTTCTTCTGTTCTTCCTGGTAAAAGATAAAGGAAGGACAGAAGCACAGCAGTCAATCATAAGTAAACGATTTTAATTAACAGCATTATTCTTATCAGTACATGGACAGAAGAAATTTTATTCAACAAACAGGAACTGCCGCACTGGGAGGCATACTGCTGCCCGGCGCATTATTAGAAAACTATTCTCATGGAGCAAAACCTATGCGCCTGGCAATGGTGGGCACAGGGCACAGGGGCCTGGGCATGTGGGGCGATCCGGTTATAAAAGAATTTCCCGAACATGTGAAATTTGTCGGTTTATGTGATATTAACCCGGGACGTGTAGCGTATGCAAAAAAATCACTCAAGCTGGACTGCCCTACCTATACCGACTTTGACAAGATGATGCAGGAGACAAAGCCTGACAGACTGATCGTAACGACAGTAGACAATACCCATAATTTTTTTATAGTAAAAGGAATGGAATACGGGGCCGATATAATAACGGAGAAGCCCATGACCACCGATGAAGCAAAATGCCAGGAGATCCTGGATGCGGAAAAAAGAACAGGTAAAAAAGTAAGGGTCACATTCAACTATCGTTATTCCCCGCATCGTGTAAAAATATATGAATTGCTGAGAGCTGGCGCCATTGGCGATATTACCTCGGTAGACTTTCACTGGTACCTGGATACAAGTCATGGGGCTGATTATTTCCGGCGCTGGCACCGGCTAAGAAAACATGGAGGATCATTGCTGGTACACAAAGCTTCTCACCATTTTGATTTGCTGAACTGGTGGATAGATAGCGATCCGGAACAGGTCTTTTCTTATGGCAGTCTTGAGATGTATGGCAAGAATGGAAGTTTCAGGCATACCAACTGTCGCCCATGCCCGCATAAAGCTAAATGTCCTTTTTATTTTGATATGACAAAGGATAAACGGCTCATGAGCATCTATGCAGATAATGAAAAACATGATGGCTACCTGCGTGACGGATGTGTCTTCAAAGAAGACATCGACATCTTTGATAAGATGGCCGTACAGATAAAATATAAAAACAAAGTGAATGTCAGTTACTCACTGACTGCGTATTCTCCTTATGAAGGGTATCGTATTTCTTTTAATGGCACCAAAGGAAAAATCGATGCATGGATCAAAGAAAGACAACCCTGGGAAGAAGAAGATTTTGATGAGATCCAGCTTACACAAAATTTTGGTAAGCGGGAAATATTCCGGATACCAAACAATGAAGCGGGGCATGGCGGTGGAGATACAAGATTACGCAAACAGATCTTTATGAATGAAGGTGATCCGTATCACCAGGCGGCAGGCAGCAGGGACGGATCGATGGCGGTACTCGTGGGCATTGCAGCCAGGAACAGTATCGATAGCGGAAAGCCGGTGAATATTGCCGACCTCACCAGTCTTCAGCCACAGGTAAAAAGAATAGTAAATAGTTAATGAGAACAGGAATATATATTGCTTGTATTCCGGAGAGATATCTAATGGACAGCATTGATATTATTCAGCAATCATTTAAAACAGGTTATGAAAAAACATATGAGCAGGTATACAGTGATAGGAATTTTGTGCATGAGTTTTTTTTTACTTACGGCAGAAAAGCAGGCGCCAGTAAATGCGCCACCGGCAGCTGATCCATGGGATGGGCTTGCGGCTATATTGAAACAGATCAAAGCGCCTGAGTTTGCAAAAAAAGATTTCCTGGTGACCAATTACGGTGCTGTAAACAATGGTACAACAGATAATACAAAGGCGATAAAAAAAGCGATAGAAGAATGTAATAAACAAGGTGGCGGTCGTGTGGTGGTGCCTGCAGGTGTTTACCTGAGCGGCCCTATTTATTTAAAAAGCAATGTGAATCTGCACCTGGAAAAAGGAGCAAAGATCATCTTCTCTACTAATCCCGACGATTACCTGCCTGTTGTATATACCCGCTGGGAAGGGATAGAACTGATGAACTATTCGCCGCTGATCTATGCATATAAAGAAAAAAATATCGGCATAACCGGTGAAGGGATATTTGATGGCCAGGCCAGTCTGACCAATTGGTGGCCCTGGAAAGGAGGAAGGGGTTGGGTAAAAGGAACTCCTCAGCAACAGGACCAGGATAAAAGGCCTGCATTATTTAAAATGGCAGACAATGATGTGCCTGTAAAGGACCGTGTATTTGGTAAAGGTTTTTACCTGCGCCCGCAATTTGTACAGCCTTACCTCTGCGAGAATATACTGATCGAGGGTGTTACGTTTGTTAATTCCCCGATGTGGAATCTCAACCCGGTATTGTGTACGAATATCACGATACAAAAAGTAACAATAGAAGGACATGGTCCCAATACGGATGGTTGCGATCCTGAATCCTGTAAGAACGTGCTGATCAAAGACTGTTACTTTAATACAGGCGATGATTGTATCGCGATAAAATCAGGACGGAATAAAGACGGCCGAAAGATCAATGTTCCAAGTGAAAATATCGTTATACAGGGTTGTATCATGGCCAATGGTCATGGCGGCGTAGTAATAGGTAGTGAAATATCGGGAGGTGTACGGAATGTATTTGCTGAAAACTGTAAAATGAACAGCCCGGAGCTTGATCGTGTGTTAAGAATAAAGACAAGTGCTGAACGTGGTGGAATAACCGAGAACATCTATTTGCGCAATATTGAAGTGGGAGAGGTTCGGAAAGAAGTGATCATTGCAACCATGCACTATAAAGATGAGAAGGGTGATTTTATACCGACCATCCGGAATGTGGAAGTGCGGAATATGACGGTAAAAAAGGGTGGTGATTTTGGCGTGCTGATCCAGGGATATCAACAGGCGCCTGTAGAAAATCTTCGCCTGGTAAATGTTAGTATCAATGGAGTAAAAGAGCCGTATAAATTCAGCCATTCAAAAAATGTCCAGTTTGAGAATGTAACGATTAATGGGAAAAAAGTTACTTTATAAACAGTTCAAAAGTTCGGAGTTCAGGGTTCAACAGTTCTTTAAAGCAGTCTGTTCTTCTTATAATGAATAATCTGTCTTAAGTAGCTTCCGGACTTTTAAACCGGAAACTCCAACTTCTTTAACGGTTCGAAAGTTCAGGATTCGAACTCGCTAACAACGAAGGTTTGGTAAGGAGAAAAGATGAGTTTGGTCAAATTTTCACGGATTAATAATGCTTAAATTCGTATTTTTCAAGGCAATAAATGATAAACAGGGTCTTCCTTGAAAGGTCACGTGAAAACTAAGGATTTGGAAAACACAGATACTAAATATTACGAACTGGCAGCTAAGTTGTTGAATGGCACTATTACTTCCGAGGAAGAAAAGGATCTTTCCGCATGGTACGATAACCATCCTGATTCTGTTCAAATTCCGGGAACGTTTGCGGAAAATGAATTGGAGTTAAAAAACAGGATGCTGGCAGATATCCGCCAGCGCATGGACCAGGAAAAACCAGTCGGTTCTACCCGCATGATCTTTACCAGGGTAGCAGCGGCCGTAGTGGTGGTGGCTATAGGAATAACGGCTTTTTTCTTTTTAAGGCCTTCACCTTCTGAACCGTTAGCGGTTAATAACACGGAATCCATTAGCTCGCGCTCTCCTGAAAAAACACCAGGCAACCGGGCTGAACTGATACTGGCAGATGGCTCGAAGATCTTACTGGATGAAGCGGAAGATGGTGTATTGACCAACCTGGGTACTACAAAGGTCATTAAATTAAAAAGCGGGCAACTTTCTTACCAGGCCGGAAGCGGAAATGACCAGGGCAAGATGACCGGCCTCAATACTATTACTACCCCACGCGGGGGGCAATACGAAGTGACCCTGCCGGATAATACAAAAGTATGGCTGAGTGCTACTTCATCATTAAAATTCCCGACAGCATTCAGTGGTAGCGAAAGACGGGTGCAACTGACCGGTGAAGCTTATTTCGAAGTGGAGAAAAATAAAGCAATGCCTTTTAAGGTAACAGTGAATGAAATGGAGATAGAAGTGCTGGGCACTCATTTTAATATCATGGCATATCAGGATGAGCAGGAGATAAAAACAACTTTACTGGAAGGTTCCGTGAAAGTGACACAGAATACCCAGAAAGCATTGCTTCAGCCTGGTGAACAAGCCAGGATAAAAAAGGATGATGGAATATTAAAAGTTGCTAAGAACGTAAACACCGATGAAGCGATCGCCTGGAAGAATGGCGAATTCCGTTTTGATAATGCGGGTGTGCAATCAATAATGACACAGGT
>CAZGSG010000253.1:0-8615 GCA_964528095.1 uncultured Terrimonas sp. | reverse complement strand
TTCTCCGGGAAGCCGAATTAAGAGCTGAAACACTACGCAAGGAAAAAGAACTGGAGGCAAAAGAAAAATTTGTACAGCTAAAGGCCGCTCACGATAAGGAAGTCAACGACCGCAGCCGCAAAATCAATGAAAGTGAGAACCGCGCAAGGCAGAAAGAGCAATCAATCACCCAGAAGGAAAATAGCCTTGACAAACAGATAAAGGAAAATGATGTGATCAAGGATAATCTGAACCGTCAGATTGAGCTGGTAAATATCAAACGTACAGAACTGGAAAAACACCAGGAAGAACATATTCAGCGCCTGGAAAAAATCGCCGGTCTTTCTGCTGATGAAGCCAAAACCCAACTGGTGGAAAGCCTGAAAGGTGAAGCGCATAAGCAGGCATTGGTGATGCAGCAGGAGATTGTAGAGGATGCTAAACAAAAAGCCAATAAAGAAGCCCGGAAGATCATTATTCAAACCATACAACGTACTGCTGCAGAACAGGCCATTGAAAACTCCATTACTGTTTTCAACCTGGAAAGTGATGAAATAAAAGGGCAGATCATTGGAAGGGAGGGACGAAATATACGTGCGCTGGAAGCGGCCACAGGTGTGGATCTGATCGTAGATGACACACCGGAAGCTATCCTGCTTTCCAGCTTTGATCCGCTTCGCCGCGAGATTGCCCGTCTGAGTCTGCAGCGATTGGTGGCCGATGGTCGTATTCACCCGGCAAGAATTGAAGAAGTAGTAGAAAAGACCCGCAAACAGATAGAAGACCAGGTGATGGAGATCGGTGAGCGTACAGTTATCGAGCTTGGTATACATGGTTTACATAAAGAACTGATCAGGATGGTTGGCCGGATGCGTTTCCGTTCATCATATGGGCAGAATCTGCTGATGCATAGTCGCGAAACGGCTAATCTCTGCGCCACTATGGCCGCGGAACTGGGTCTGAACCCCAAACTGGCCAAACGTGCGGGTCTCTTACACGATATAGGTAAAGTACCGGATGAGGAAAGCGAACTGAGCCATGCATTGCTTGGTGCTAAACTGGCTGAAAAATATGGTGAAATACCAGCGGTGGTGAATGCGATCGGCGCCCACCACGACGAAATGGAAATGCAATACGTGATCTCCCCGATCGTACAAGCCTGTGATGCCATCAGTGGCGCAAGACCAGGTGCAAGACGCGAGATCATGCAGCAATACCTGCAGCGTATCCGCGACCTGGAAAACCTGGCAATGGCTTACCCTGGTGTGGAGAAAGCCTATGCAATACAGGCAGGACGGGAATTGAGAGTGATCGTAGAAGCAGATAAAGTGACTGACCAGGATTCAGAAAAACTATCATTTGAAATAGCCCAGAAAATACAGACAGAAATGACTTTCCCGGGCCAGATCAAGGTAACCGTGATCAGGGAGAAAAGAGCAGTAAATGTTGCCCGATAAAAATTTAAAGAGCTAAGATTTAAGGTATTAAGATCAGAGACCGCCATTCTACCAGATCTGGCATCTGGAAAGAAACCTCAACCTGAAAAAACTTTAAACCTTAAACCATTAAACTTTGAACTTTTCCTCTTACCTTTGCCGTCCTTAAAAATCAGCAATATGAACGCCATCGATTTTGTAAATGAGCAGCTAAGCAGCAAAAATAGTTTCCCCAAATTCAAGGCGGGTGATAATGTTACCGTGAATTATAAGATCATCGAAGGAAACAAAGAAAGGATCCAGTCCTTTAAAGGTGACGTGATAAAAAGACAGGGTACAGGTCATACTGCTACTTTTACTGTTCGTAAAATCTCTGACGGTGTGGGTGTTGAAAGGATTTTCCCATTCTTTTCACCAAATGTTGAATCAATTATCCTGAATAAAACAGGTAATGTACGTAGGGCTAAGCTGTTCTATCAGCGTGGTCGTAGCGGTAAGAGCGCACGTATCCGTGAAAAACGCGTGAATACGTCTTCTTCAACTGAAGTTTCTGCATAAGAATTGTAAATGGCTTGTAAAATAGCCGTAAATAAATTGTAAATAAGCCCTGAAATCAGGGCTTATTTTTTTTAGCTCATCCGAACAGGGTTAAATCAACGTATATATTGTTCAGTAATTATTATCTTTACCTTCTAATCTATTTTTTATGATACAGGCTGAATTGTTAGGTATGCTTGGCACAAATGAGATCATCATTATTCTCATTATTGTACTGCTGTTGTTTGGTGGTCGTAAGATACCTGAGTTGATGAGAGGTTTGGGAAAAGGTGTTCGTGAATTCAATGATGCAAAAACTAATGTAAAAAAAGAGATTGAGGATAACGTAACTGAAGTTAAAAACAACGGTTAATCGTCTTTTTCATACATTCTTTCATCACTGATTTAATACCTGCATTTGTTTGAATTTTCTTCAATTGGCGACTTCCATGTGCAGTTAAAAGAAGGAAGGGTTACCTGTTTGCAAACCGTTGAGCATTATCTACGGCAAATAAAATCCTTCTCCGCTCTCAATGCTTTTATTGATGTATACGAAGAGGAAGCTTTGCAAAAAGCCCGCTTTCTTGATGCAGCAAGGGCTGACGGTAAACCCATGGGCAGGCTTCATGGAGTTGTTATCGGTATCAAGGATGTGATATCGTATAAAGGTCATCGTCTTTCTGCATCCTCTGGTATATTAAAAGATTTTACAGCTATTTATTCAGCTACCGCGGTTGAACGATTACTGCAGGAAGATGCTATCATTATAGGAAACTGTAATTGCGACGAGTTTGCAATGGGATCAACCAATGAAAACTCAGTCTATGGCAAAGTGTTGAATGCGGCTGATGAAACAAGAGTACCAGGCGGCTCATCCGGAGGTTCTGCAGTAGCCGTACAGGCAGGGCTCTGTATGCTTTCATTGGGCAGCGACACGGGTGGATCAGTTCGCCAGCCCGCTGATTTTTGCGGCATAGTTGGCCTGAAACCAACTTATGGCCGTATTTCCAGGTATGGGCTGATCGCTTATGGTTCTTCATTCGACCAGATCGGCATTTTTGGAAATAATATCCCTGATGTAGCTTGTTTACTGGAAATAATCGCCGGCGCAGATGAGTTCGACAGCACCGTGTCACAACGCGCGGTTGAGTCCTATTCTACCTCACTTATACCTGCTAAAAAATACCGTATCGCTTATTTTGATCAGGCTCTGAATCACCCAAGCCTTGATCCGGAGATCGGCGCGGCCATCAACACGCTCCTGTCACAGCTAAAAGAGGATGGACATGAAGCTGAGGCGGTATCATTCGACCTCCTGGATCATATTGTTCCGGCTTACTATGTACTGACAACGGCGGAAGCCTCTTCCAATCTCTCCCGGTATGATGGCATTAAATTCGGGTATAGTGCTAATAAAAAAGGCCTTGATCTGACCGAATTTTACAAAGAATCCCGGTCCGAGGGTTTTGGAAAAGAAGTGAAAAGAAGGATCATGCTGGGAACCTTTGTTTTGAGTTCCGGCTACTATGACGCGTATTTCACCCGAGCTCAAAAAGTTAGAAAATTATTAGCAAATCAGATAGAGTTGATTTTCAAGGACTTTGACTTTATTATCCTACCTACCTCTCCCACTACCGCTTTTAAGGCCGGGGAGAAAATGGACGACCCCATAGCCATGTATTTAGCTGATATTTATACAGTTATGGCAAATTTAGTGGGTATCCCCGCTATTTCAATCCCTCTTTTCCGGCATAGTAATGGCATGCCCTTTGGCCTGCAGGTGATGGCAAACCGGTTTGATGAGGTATCTTTGCTCCCCGTTTCGAATCTCTTGATGAAGGAATACAAAGAAGACCGTGCACTTCCTGCGAGAATGAATTAGTGTTTGGATAAGTGTTTAAAAACAAATTCGCTGTGATGGTAAAACGATTTTTGGCCTTCGCTGTTTGCGGCATCCTGCTTACTCAGTATGTAAATGCCGGCGACAGTGAAAAGACTTTTTCGATACAAGCTCCCATTTCTGACACTACCGATAGAAATGACTCCCTGCTACATATTAATCAGCCCCAGATACATGACCCAAAAGAAGGGTTCAAGGACTTGTTTATCCCCTCTGCAAGTTCTGCTGATATCAATATCGCACAACTGAATCCCCAGGCCATCAGTTTCGTAGAAGATTATATCGGCAGGTTTTCCAAAACCATGGAAAATATGAAAGACTGGGGCAAGCCGTATTTTGATATGATGGACGCTGTGCTGACTCAAAATGGATTGCCAAAAGAGTTGAAATATCTTGCTGTTATCGAATCACAGCTGAAGACCAATGCCCGGTCATGGGCGGGCGCGGTAGGTCCCTGGCAGTTTATGGCAGGCACGGCGCGTAATATGGGTTTAAAAGTGGGCCGTAAGGTTGACGAACGAAGAGATTTTTATAAGAGTACGGCAGCGGCTTCGAAATACCTCATATCGCTTTTTGAAATGTATGACGACTGGTTACTTGTAATAGCAGCATATAATGGTGGTCCCGGCAAAGTGAATGCTGCGATCAAAAAAAGTGGCAGCCGCGATTTCTGGACACTACAGGCTTACCTGCCGGTAGAATCACGGAATCATGTAAAAAAATTCATTGCAACGCATTACCTGATGGAAGGACAGGGTGGTATCACCACTTTTACAAAGGAGGAAGCTGGCAATCCCGATCAATTCTATGCTATCAACCTGGCGGGTGTCGACACCGCCAATATAAAAATCCAGGCGATCAGCGGCCGTTATAATTCCGGGCTGATCATTGCGCATTTGTCTATGGACAGAACGGTTTTCAATAAAATCAATCCGGGATTTGATAAAAAAATAGCTCTGGAAAGCAAATACGATCTGCGTCTGCCTACGGAGAAAATGGAGTTATTTCTACTGAAGAAAACGCAGATATTACATGAATCTGTGCAACTTCTTTTAAACCCGGATTATGCGACAAATAGTTCCGGCACCCAATAAGGTGTGTTGAACCTATAAGGTTCCCCTGAAACCTAAACTTTAGAGCCCTGTTTAACCTATAAGGTTCCCCTGAAAGCTCCACTAAGAGTTTGAGCCTGTTTGGAACGTAGATTACACCTGTTTTTTCCGGTCATTAATACCTGTTTTCACAACACAGCGGCAAGTAGGCCTGGAATCCTTAACTAATTAAAAGATCCGCCTGAACCTATAAGGTTCCCCTGAAAGCTATACTTAGCGTTCTCGTTTAACCTATAAGTTCCGTTATACTGCTATCCGGCATCGCATAAAAGTTGCCCGTTTTCTTTTTTATAAGTCCCTTTCAAAAACAGGCATAATATTTACATAGTTAGGTTTGATAACTATCAATAATTCATCATTAAGACTATAATTATGGCATTTAGAACTTTTAAACGGCTACTTCCCTTCGTAACGGGTATTTTATTGCTTACTTCCTGTTCTTCCTCCAAAAATACAACCGCTGTCGCAGGCAGGGATGATATCAAAGGAAGCTGGCAATTAAGTAGCATCAATATCAATGGATTGGCGGCATCCGAAAAAGTAAAACTTACTTTATTGGATGAAGGAGACGAAAGATGTCTTACCGGCAGCACCTGGGTATTCCCTAACAATGGTTATGGCTCGTATACCATTGCAGCTGGTGCCACAGGATGTGCACCCGGTCAAAGAAGCATTATATGGTCTTCCCGCACAAGCGATGGTCAAACTTATTTGCAGTATAAAATACTGCCCGGCGGCGTACAGGCAAAAGACGTAACCGATGGTTACCGGTTAAAAGTGGTCTCTATAGCAGATGGTACCATGCAATTACAATCAGAAACAAGTTTTGAAGGTAAGCCACTGTTGATCAATTATACTTTCTCCAAACAATAGGTCAAGTTTTTTATAAACTCACCTGCCTGGCAGGTGGGTTTATCTTCTATGGGAAGCAGTGTCTGTTATCCGCTTTTACCACGGAGCCACGGAGAAAAATGGATGCTTCATTCTATCTGTAAATACTTTTATTAATGATGTGACTCCTATACTGTCAACTTTATAATAAGGAAACACGGAATATGCAGACTCTGCCTATTCCGTGTTTTCAATTAGGGTAGACGTATAACTTACTTTACAGACCAGACATGCTGTTCGGACAGAAAGAATGAGCCATTTTTTTCCGTGCCCTCCGTGTTAAATCGTTTCGAAGGGCGCTATCAAAAAAAATTAGCCGTCTGCTTTGCAGACGGCTAAACTATTATTATATACTACAAAATCAGAAGCGATATCCAAGCGACAGTCCAAAACCTGTGTTCTTCAGTGAACCATTGTTATTAACCCCGTCTATTTCAGGATTGATTTCAACCAGTCCCAGTCCCGCATTTAATTGCACGGACAATTTATTCGCGAATTCATATCCAAACAAGAGATTAGCACCTGCATCAAATCCTTTTAAATAAGGTGTGCCTGATATAGCCTGGGCGGCGGTGATCTTTTTTTCGAATTTTATATCCGTTTCATTACCGTTCTCATTTTTAACTTTTCCACCCATACCAAATGCGGCATAAGGACCAAAGCCCATTATCAATCTGCCGGTTCCGATAGCTGGTTTATAGATAAAATTTACCGGGATCTCTATATAAGAGATATTAATCTTATTATCCGAATCTTCCAACTTAGCTCCCTTGGTTGTAAATAAAACACCTGGCTGCACATAAAAATCAATACCTACGGGTATCTCAGCATTAACACCTACATTAAACCCTGTTTTCAATTTGTTTTCCAGCTTATCGTCGTTAATGTCTTTCCCATTGAGGTTTTGAAAATTCACACCTGCACGTAATCCAAAACTTGTTTTTGTTTGCGCAAATGCTCCTGCGGTTATCAACATCGCCAATGCGCAGGATAACATGATCTTTTTTTTCATGAGTTTTCGTTTGATTTAATAATTGATTTTTTAATGAACTAAATAAATATGCGGGTTAGATTAATTCCCTGATTCTTTTTTTGCGTCCTTGATCATTTTCTTATTTGCCGTGATCAAAAAGTCTACCCGCCTGTTGTTAGCGCGGCCATCTTCTGTATCATTGGAATATTTTGGTGCACTTTCGCCATATGCTTTGATGGATATACGTCCGCGTTTGATGTTATTTGCTCGTATATAATTTGCAACTGCAGTAGCTCTTCTTTCAGAAAGTCCCATATTATATTCGTCCGTACCTGTATTATCGGTATGGCCCTGAATCTCTATGTCTGTATCTGGATATTTTGCCAATACGCCTACTAATTCATCCAGGTTCTTTTTTGCATCATCACCCAGATCCGATTTATCAAAACCAAAAAGTATTTTATTGTTGAATTCGACTACAATACCTTCTCCAACACGTTCTACTTTTGCGCCAGGCACTTCATTTTTTATTTCCTCTGCCTGTTTATCCATTTTTCTACCAATAACAGCACCGGTTACTCCGCCAACTGTCGCGCCTATAATTGCACCCAATGCTGTATTCCCTGTCGCTTTTCCAATAACAGCACCAACAGCAGCCCCGCCACCTGTGCCGATCACCGCACCTTTCTGTGATTTATTCATGTTTTTACAACTCGACATTAATAATGCTAATGAGACAATAGATAAAGAAATCTTCTTTGTGTAATTCATACGTTTTATTTTGTTATAGAGTATACCCTAGTCAAACATCATACCATTTCAAAATCCTCGGGCAATGTGTTAAACAACAGTTTAATAAGAATATTAATATAATTATATGCAAACGCTATAAACATCGAAAATTCCCCAATCCCGGCATAGTACCTGAATAGATAGGTTTAAAGAGTCGAATCTTCGAAATGTGTTAGAAGTATGTAGTTTTTTAATCGCTGAAAGATTACTTTCCCCAGGTTTGATGTATTTACTGCTTTCCGCTGAGAATGCTGATCATTGCTTCAGCTTTCATCATACATTCCTCCCATTCCTGTTCCGCTTCACTATAAAATGTAATGCCTGAGCCGGCAAGAAAAGAAAGATATTGTGAAGACGCATTGTACATGATGCTCCTGATAACCACGTTGAAGTCGAAATCATTTTCCGGATCAATATATCCAACAGCGCCGGAAAAAATACCTCGTTTTGTTTTTTCATATTTTTCTATCAGTTCCATGACCCTTCTTTTCGGCGCTCCTGTCATAGAACCCATCGGAAATCCTGCACGGATTATTTCTGCAAAAGAAATTTCTTTTTTTAGTTTTCCACTGATCGTCGAGATCATCTGGTGCACCTGTGGAAATGAATAGATGCCATATAATTCATCAACTTTCACCGTACCTTCTTCACAGATTTTAGCCAGGTCGTTTCGTACGAGATCTACCACCATCACATTTTCAGAACGGTCTTTTGCGCTGTGTGATAATTCCTCCCTGGCCTCAAGGTCTTTTGCTGTATCGTTCTTTATTCGCTTCGATGTTCCTTTAATCGGCTGTGATATTAATTCCATTCCGGTTTTTTTTAAGAACCGTTCAGGGCTTGCACATAAAAGCCATTTGTCATTTACCCTGTATAATGCAGAAAGCGGGTTAGGCGAAATCGCTGCCAGTTTTTTATATACATTCGTCGGATCAATATTTGCCTGTTCCGCGAAAAATTCCTTGCAATAATGTATTTCAAAACAATCACCGAGG
>CAZGSG010000252.1:0-8658 GCA_964528095.1 uncultured Terrimonas sp. | reverse complement strand
TTGTTCGATGTTAATAAGGTACTAACCCAGATCAAACCCAGATCTCACCCAGATCTCACCCAGATCAAACCCAGATCATACCCACAGAAATCCTGGGTGAGACCTGTGTTTAAGCTGTGTTAATTCAGTCGTAGGTCAGTGGTTATATCGAAGGAGCACCGTACATTCATTGTGTGAGAGCCGGCTTATATTGGTTCCAGGGTTCCGTTTGTACCTGCTATACAGAACAGGATTTACCCCTATTCCAGGTCAATGATTTTTCTATATCTTATTCATTGTTATAAACGGTTTATACGGCAGAGACATTTTTTAATTTGAATGGCCGTTTTACTGCAACTAATTCCACTATTCAACCGGTGGATTTAATATCCCTTCTATTTTCAAAATAATTTCCCTTGTTCTCCCGGCCTTCTGAAAATTGTCGTATCCAATTCCCATCGTTCTGCATTCATGCCATACAGTTTTCCATATTTTTTGTATTGCTGCGCCACGATCTGCGCAATGCTTCCTTCCCCGCGCATACGCACACCCCAGCGTGTATCATTTACTTTACCATCATGGCTTTGTTCGATCTGGTGCCAAACCTTATCGGCACGGTCAGGAAAGTTCTTGAATAACCAGTCGTGGAATAAAAATTTTATTGCTCCATTTAAACGAATGAATGTATAAGCGGTAAACGTAGCGCCTACATCCGCAGCGGCTTTCATGATCCGCTGCATCTCGTGATCATTCAGCCCGGGTATCATTGGTCCCATCATTACGCCCATCCTGATACCCGCGCCGCTTAGTTCTTCTATTACTTTCAATCGTTGTTTTGCGGTAGTGGTCCGGGGCTCCATTACCCTGCGCAGATCTTCGTTGAAAGAGGTGATGGAGACCATTGCCGACACCAGTCTTTTTTTTGCCATCTCCTGTAAAATATCCTTGTCTTTAATGATCCAGGCATTTTTTGTAAGAATACCTACCGGCTGGTTAAATTCATTACATACTTCTAACAATGCCCTGGTGAGCCGGTATTTTTGCTCCGCGGGTTGATAACAATCCGTATTCCCGCTCAGCATGATCGGCATTACTTCCCATTTTGGATGCATTAATTGTTTGCGTAATAATTGCGCCGCATTTTTTTTCACGATGATCTTTCTTTCAAAATCAAGCCCCGCACTATATCCCCAGTATTCATGCACATTCCGGGCATAACAATAAATACAGCCATGCTCACAACCCGCGTATGCGTTCATACTATAGGCCATGCCCACATCAGGGCTTTCTACTTTATTGACAATGGTTTTTGATTCCTGCTCGAGATATTGCGTGGGTATATTATCTTCCGACCAGTCATCGATTCCTTCGATATGTTCGCGGGTGGTCTCGTTTTTCAGAAACCTGTTTTTTGTATTGATCTGCGCTCCGCGCCCCTGCAGGTATTGCTGGGACTCTTCTTTATCTTTTGCAGCAACTTTAAAATGGTCCTGCTGAAGTTTTGTTGACATAAGGTATGTTTTATCGGGATGGCCTTAAGATATACTCAAAGCGGCCCGCTTTTTAAATAGGGTCAGATGATCTGCAGGCCAGGCCGGTTAATATGAACCCGCTCAGCCCCCAGCAGAGAAATTATTATCCGGCCGGCATATTATCATTTTCATCGTTCGGCTTCAGGGATATGGCACTCACCTGTGTTCATTTCTAAAACATATTTATCGCCAATGCATGATAGTCGGATCCTGCATTGGCATATGCTGGTTTGGATAGGGTTTGTTAGGGTAAGATTAAAAACGGGTCTTCATTTTTTGATATCCATATATTGATTTCTACGTTTGACCAGGAACACAGGTCTTGCTCATTTATTCTCTATTTTATTTTTTCATCTCTTACCCAAATAATTCTCCCTGTTTTATTGTGACCGGCATATTCTTAAATTCAAATCGTGCTACCCGGTGGTATTTCAGTTCGCCGACAGGTCTTTTTAATAAGATCATCTCATGAGCAATAAAGCGACCGGAGAAATGCCTGTTACTGTATTCCAGCCAGCCCTTCTCGTATTGCCAGGGTTTTAGTTTTCGTGAGATAGTGAGATGAGGCTCCATAATAAAATGCGGTTTATTGTCTGTATTGAGTTTCATCAGGCGTTGTGTTTCCTGGCGGATCTCTTTTACAAGATTTTGCAAAGGGATTTTTGTAGCCACATTAATGTAAATGGTATGAGAGGGAAAGCTTCCGAATTCCTTTAACTCGATCTTAAAAGGATATTGAGCCATAGCAACATTTTTCAGCCGGTTTACTATCTTTTCTTCCATCATTTCATATTGCACATAATTCACCAATGTAATATGAGGTTGACCCCATTTAGCCTGCGGCGCATCATATTTATCTCCAAATTCTTTTTTTACTTCCATGATCTTATTCCATAGCTCATCATGCGGTCTAAGTACCAGTAAGTATTCATTTACTTTATACCCGGGAATTGTGATGATATCAGGTTGCATAATACTGTTTTTAGTTTTTTGAATAATTATTCGTGGGGTTTAACCGGAGAATAGCTATTTGTTTACATGTTTCATATTGGTGCTGTCTGCGCAGCAAGACCAGTTCGTTCACAGTAAACGACTCATGAAACATTTTTTGTGCATATTCCATGATCGCTTTTTCATAGACAGGTACAGGTAATTTTCTTGCAATGCTCAGGTGCGGATGCGCAATAAAATGCACCGGCGGGCAGGCATTACTTTTTATATAATAATCGATCGGTGTCAATTGCCTGGCCAGTTCTTTAAAGGGCGAAGGGTCCTGCACCCGCAGGAATACGGTATCCGGAGGAATACCGCTATAGTTGTTTAATGTAACTGCAAAAGATCGCTGGTCGCCAATGATCCTTTGCAGCCACCGGATCAGGGTATCTTCCATTTCATCCCGCGCAAAAAAATTGGAGATGGTAATATGCGGCTTTGTACGAATCGCGGTCTGTTGATAATTTCTATCAAACTCCTGCTTTTCTTCCATCACCTTATTATAAACCTCCTTATCAGGTGCAGCGATGAGCAGGTATTCGTACATCCCTTCCCGCGTCCGCGCAAAACAGGCATCTGTCTCTCCATTTTTTTTCATAAATATTTCCTTTGATCAATTACTTAGCATAAATTTACTAAAATATTTAGCTTTTACAAAAAAGTTTTATTTTATTTTTTTAACTCATCTTTCTACGGGGGATGCTAAACATTTTTTATGGAAGAAGAATTCTATGGAGCCGCTTATAAAGGCTCGAAACAATTTTCCCAACAGGAAATAAAGACTGCCAATGCAACGGGGTTTGGCGCTGCTGCAGACGATTACGCCGAAAGAGGCATAGACCTGAATGAGCAACTGATAAAAAACAAACCGGCCACTTTTTTTATGCGTATGAATGGGGAGGCCATGGTTGGTGCCGGCATCCATCATGGCGATACATTGATCGTGGACAGGAGCCTGCCCGCGCAAAACGGCAAAGTGATCGTAGCCATGCTGAACGGTGAAATGCTGGTAAGAAGACTGGAGAAAACGTTTAACAAGATCCGGCTGGTACCGGAAACAAAAAAACTATCATCGATCGAAGTAGATACAGGCGCCTGCGAGTTTGGTATCTGGGGGGTTGTTACTTATGTGATCCATGGTTTGGGGTGAAGTTTGGGGTACAATGTTTATGGTTTGGAGTTGAACGGATAGATGAGCGTTAAGAGCAATAGGGTGGTATTGATTAACAGACGGTAAAAAAATGGAACTGTTTGTGAACTGATCGAATTACTCTGCTAAATTTTTATATATGTCTTTTACTAATATATGGATACATGCAGTTTGGGCGACTAAAGCCAGGGCACCATTTCTACATGACCGTATCCGTCAAAAAATATTTTCTCATATACGGCAACACGCGCGCGAGAATGACATACATATTGATTTTATAAACGGATATATAGACCATGTACATATCCTTCTATGTATGAAAGCCGATCAATGTATTTCAACGCTAATTAAACTGATCAAAGGAGAAAGTTCGTATTGGGTGAATAAACGAAAAATGATCCCAACCATATTTGATTGGCAGGACGATTACTTTGCCGTTTCCGTTGGCGAATCAGATTTATATAAGGTGAGGAATTATATCAGGAATCAGGAAGAACATCATAGAAAAAAAACATTCAAGGAAGAATATGAGGAATTGCTGAAGAAGTCAGGGATTTTGTTGAATGTCAGGAAGGATGCGGATAACTGATCTTTCCCTGGGTTAAAACCCAGGGCAATGGATAGGAGACAAACAATATAGCGCTTTGCGCAGGTTAATAAGTTGCAATTATTCGATAAGAATTTTTTCAGCTTGAATGCAAACGCGAAGCATTATTAACAGCGTCCAAATCCATTGCCCCGGCCTTCAGGCCGGGGAGCTGGTATGTTCGGAGACCATATTCCATATCCTGTATTGTGATTTAACCCTTGGAGTACCAAAACAGATTTCTTCATTTAAAACCAAAAAACATGACAGCAATAATCGATTGTAATAGTTTTTACTGCTCCTGTGAGCGCCTGTTCAAACCGCAGCTGAATAAAAAGCCTGTTGTAGTGCTGAGCAATAATGATGGCTGCATTGTTTCCCGGAGTGATGAAGCCAGGGCGGCTGGCATACCAATGGCCGCTCCTTATTTTAAGTCAAAGGGATTGATAGAGCAACACGATATAGCTGTATTCTCCTCCAATTACAACCTGTATGGAGACCTGAGCATGCGCGTAATGGACACTTTGCGGGCTATAGCCGGCGATAAGAAAGTAGAAGTGTATTCGGTTGATGAAGCATTTGTTGACCTGAGTATGATCCGAACAGAAGACCTTTATGATACGGCTAAGTATATTAAAGATACCGTGGAGTTATGGACGGGTATATCGGTATCTGTAGGTGTGGCGCCCACGAAAACGCTGGCCAAACTCGCGAATAATATTGCCAAGAAAAATAAGCAGGCTTCTGGTTGCATCACTGTGCTGGCCACAAAACAACAACAGCGGGAGGCATTGCAGCAGACAAGATTAGGTGAGATCTGGGGCGTAGGCGGAGCATATGCGCAGAAACTATACAATATCGGTATCACCAGCGGTTGGGAGCTCGCTACTATGTCCCCGGAATGGATATACCATAATATGGGCGGTGTGGTGGGATCACGGCTGCTCAGGGAACTAAGAGGTGATCCGGCGATAGATATGAAAAATGAACTGACGGAAAAAAAAATGATCGCCACCACCCGCATGTTTGGGAGCCCGGTATCGGCAATAAAGGATATTAAAGAGGCGGTAGCTACCTATACGTCAAGAGCGGCAGAAAAATTAAGAAGACAAAACAGCGCGGCCAGCGTAGTAAGCGTGTTCATTGTTAAAAAAGAACAGGACCATACAATAGCTTTTCATCATGGCCCTTCTATCAGTACACATACTACCCTGCCTATTGCCACTTCCATAACGCAGGAGCTCATAAAACCCGCGCTGGCTTTAGTAGACGAAATATATGAAAGCGGGCAGGAGTATAAAAAAGCGGGAGTGATGCTGAGCGGTCTTGTAGCGGATACATCGGTTCAGGGCAATTTATTTCTACCGGAAAATAAAAATTGTGAACGCCGGTTGATGGATATGATCGATAATGTGAATTTTAGTCAGCGTGATGATGTGCTGAAGTTTGCCGCTTCGGGCACGACCCGCGACTGGAAGATGCGGCAGGAATTAAGAAGCGGAAGATACACGACAAGATGGGAAGAGTTGTTTGAAGTAAAATGAGAAAGGAATTATAGATATTTGATGATGCAATTGACGATCGCCGGCTACTCTACCGCACTCTATGCCACCTGGTATTTCCTGGATGAACTGGGAATCCTTTTCGACTGCGGAGATGGATGTGTTGCAGGCCTCTTACAGAAAAGCAGGAAAGTAAAACATATTTTCATTTCACATGCGGACCGGGACCATCTCACGGGATTACTCCAGTTCAACCAACTCAATAACCGGGTTGATTATCCTAAATTATTTTACCCGTTTGACAGCCGGTCGTTCCCTGCATTGAATACCTTTTCGGGAAATTTCGATCCGCATGTTCAAAAAGGCATATGGCAGGGTATAAAATCGGGTGATGAAATGCTGACCGGAAAAGATATCGTTGTTACGGCCATCCGTAATAATCATGTGCCCGCGGCAACGGGTATTCATAAAAGCCTGGGATATCTTGTTGAACGTACCAAAAGAAAACTAAAGCCCGATTACCTTGGGTTAACAGGCCAGCAGATTGCGGCACTCAGAAAATCGATGAAAGAAGAAGAACTGACCTATGAAGTAAGAGAAAAACTGATCGCTTATTCCGGCGATACCCCGGTGGAAAATTCAAATTACTGGAATAACACAGAAATCCTGATTCATGAAGCTACATTTCTGAAAACAGCAGATATGATCAGTGAAAATCCAAGAGAAAACAAACATAGTTCGTTAGAAGATGTAATTGCAATGGTGGCTGGTATAAATATTCAACATCTTGTACTGGGGCATTTTTCTTCGAGGTATAATGAACAGGAAATTATTGCCGCAATTCGTGAACTTGCCGGTAAATATGCCATACGATGTTCTATCTATGCGGTATTGCCGGGTAATTTTTATAAAAATGTATTTGATCATAAAGTCTATCCCATTGATCAATAGTTTTTTTACCCAAACATTTTTCCCTGTTTTATTTTGCCGGCTTCAGTAAATGTTGGTTTTATTAAATCAAGCCCGCATTCCTTATTCAGTTTATCTACAAGATAAACGGTGAGTTCCGGAGAAGTGGCCTCATCATGCATATGCATAAAAAAATACAGTTCCTGCAAGCCATGATCCAGCCAGTACTTTATGCGCTTTACCCATACATCGGATCTTGTATAATCGGAAGGATGAAGACTGTTTCCTACATAACGGATGAATGCCTTTGGAATGGTGAGCTGCATATGCGCACAATCTCTTCGGCCCGCTGTATCGGTGATCACAGCACCCATATTGTTTTCCCGAAGAAATTTAAACATGTCTTCTCTTTCTTTTTCTTTTGCAAACCAGTCGGGGTGACGCACTTCCAGGAAAAACTGCAGGTCCTTCGGCAAGGATGCCAGGAATTCAAATAGTTCGTCTTTACGTTTGGGAGAAAACGTATCACTCACCTGTACGAAGATGGGACCAAGATGTTTTCCGAAAGCAACAATGCCCCGGAAAAATTCATTCGTAATAAAATCTTTTCCTTTCAGGCTGCCCCGGTGAGTAATACCCTGGTACATTTTCGGGCAGAAAAGAAAATCCTTTCCCTTTGCTTTATCTGCCCATTTCTGAACACCGGCCTCTCCATATATTTTATAGTGCGTGGCATTCAACTCGATGGAGTTATAATGCGCTACATAATGCTGCAGGAAATCTTTTTCTTTTGTTTTAGGTGGATAGATCTTTCCCACCCATTCGGGCCGACCCCATTTTGCACAGCCCAGGTAAACCTTTGGCTTTTTAACCGGCTTGCCTTTCAATACTTTTTTATTGGCAGCGGGTTCTTCCGGTAGGCTGAAGTCAACCTTCTTTAATTCGTTTTCTGGCACTCTTCCAAATTCCATACCTGCGTTTTTATATACACTAAAGTTAGGTCTAAAAATTTGTAACTTAGTTTACATGAGACTACTGGCATTATTTCTTTTTCTACATACAGTGTGTGTTGCGCAACAACGTCCAAATATTATTTATATAATGAGCGATGATCATGATGCCGATGCGATCAGCGCCTACAATAAACAATTCATTCAAACACCCAATATCGACAGGATCGCAAAAGAGGGGGTAAAGTTCAATAAGGCTTTTGTTGGAAATTCAATCTGTTCACCAGCCCGCGCTACCTTATTGACTGGTCAGCATTCTCATAAGAATGGTGTGAAAGATAATTTCACCCGTTTCGATTCTTCCCGTATTAATTTACCCAAACTATTGCAACAAGCAGGATACCAGACAGCCCTGATCGGCAAATGGCATCTCCACAGTTACCCCACAGGTTTTGACTACTGGAAGATCTTGCCAGGCATGGGTCAGTATTTTGATACAAGAATGATCAATATGAATGGAGATACAGTAATAGAAAAAGGCTACTCTACGGATGTGATCACCGATGATGCCATCGACTGGTTAAATAAACGTGAGCAGGATAAACCATTTGTATTATTTCTTCATCATAAAGCCCCACACCGTAATTTCTTCCCTGCATTAAAATACCTGGAAGCATATAGTAAAAAGACTTTTCCGGAACCTGCTACGCTATATGTTGATACAGCCGGACATGGAAGCGCATGGAGGATACAGACGATGAATATCATCACTGATATGAAATTGTGCGGTGATCTGAAAGTAGACCCCGCATATCTTGCCGATATTCCCGCATTAAAACCCGATGCTGCAGATATAGCTACCTATAACGCGCTTCTCCGGAGAGTGCCCGATAGCTTAAGACAGCGATTTAAAGATATCTATGCCGAAAGAGGCAAACTGATACAGCGGCTGAAACCCCGCGGTAAAGAGTTATTAAAATATAAATACCAATGGTATATGCAAGACTACCTGGCCTGCATCGCATCTATTGACGAAAGTATCGGTCGCGTGCTTGAT
>CAZGSG010000251.1:5101-8664 GCA_964528095.1 uncultured Terrimonas sp. | reverse complement strand
CTCGGTTGAAATTTATTTTCAATTAGAATACGAGAAAGTTGTTTCACTAACAGTTAAAGAACCTGAATTGAATTTGATTGCAAAAAGAGTTTAACAATGGACAAATAAGCCCGAACCGTTAACATCGGTTTATCAATATGGGCGGACGAATAATATATCTCCAACTTTTTGTTAGTCAATCATCTTCAGTCGCTTCCAACTCCAACATCATAAATAGCTCAACGGGGTTTACCTATGCAATTCCCAAAAATCAAGTGGAAAGTCACAACAGGCTGACACCAACTATTTTACCCTTTTATCCCAATATGCCGAATTCGTCCTGATACCGCACAATTTATCCGGGTAGAAGCCGGAAATTTTATATCAAACGCCGAGATCGTCCTCACACACCCCCCGCTTACATCGGAGTTTTGAATGGATATAGATAAACCCTCATCGTAAAACATGGACATTACACTAATTTCTGTAATGCTGACAGCCCAACAATAAAAAAAATAAGATCCGCTTATATTTCTTTCAAACAATTAAACTCCAAAATAATCCATATGAAAGAGCAGGCATCAGAGCTGGTTCAGGCTTCATTGGCAGCTATGTAACCAAACTATTTTTAGATAATAAATGGATGTAAAAATATCCCCTTGCAAATTGGAACAGGGATCAGAAAATATACCTAAATTAAATAACAAGATCCACAAATAAATGTCACCATTATTACCAACCGCTCCCAAAGACAGGGAAATATTCATGGATGTCTTACGAGGCATCGCTATTCTCGGCATATTCATTGCCAACTTAAATGGCTTTTCCTGGTATTTCCCTAACCCAGAGAATACTGGACCGTGGCTGCTTCCCCGGCAAGACCATACGATGGCATTCATACATCATATGTTCATAGAAGGAAAGTTTTACTCCATCTTTAGTCTGTTGTTTGGTTGGGGAATCGCTTTGCAGTTAAAAAAAGCTGCGGCCAACGGTATCAATGCTGCTCCGCTCGTAAAAAGAAGATTAGGATGGATGCTGTTATTCGGGGCGGTCCATTTGATGATCTGGCCGGGCGATATTGTATTCTTTTATGCGCTGCTTGGTTTCATCTTACTACCCATGCGAAAATTATCAGACAAAACACTGGTTATAACCGGAAGCGTATTGGTACTTTCGCCCATAGCGCTGTATGCAGCAAAATCTTATTGGCCCGTGCTCAACTTTCCCGCCGGCATTTTATTCGAGACCGGCGGAAAGATACAGGGAGCCATTACAGGGGTACCACTCAATAGCGATGCGGAATTTGCGACCTATCTGAAAAACGCAAGTTGGTGGGAGGCATTTCAAGCAAATATCCCCGGCTTTTTCTTCCGCTATGGCTATTTATTTTTTGTGAGCAGGATACCAAAAGTGCTCGGTATTTTCCTGATTGGTTATGCACTTGGTCGCTCGGGATTCTACAGCAGGATCAATGAGCATAAAAAAACCCTGTACACCATCATTTTGACCGGCCTTGTTATAAGCTTACCGGCGAATTACATGCTTGCCCGCTACATGTCAAACAATGCGGCAGATTACTGGCAACTGAACACAACGGGGCTTTATCAAACAATAGCATATGCATTAGGTGTGGCACCGCTGGCATTAACCTATGTTGCTATATTAATGCTCTGTTTCCAAACAAAGGCAGTCGCGAAAGCACTGTCCATATTTGCCCCCGTGGGCAAAATGGCTTTCAGTAATTATCTGCTACAGTCGATTATCGGGAGTATTGTTTTCCTGGGTGCGGGATTTGGTTATATGGGCAAAGTAGGTCCGGTATACTATACGATTTTCGGTCTTTTAGTGTTCATTGTCCAGATTGTGCTTAGTCATTCCTGGCTTAGATACTTCAACTACGGGCCTGTTGAATACCTGTGGCGAAGCGCTACTTACAAAAAATGGCAATCCATGAGAAAAATAGCTGCACATAAAAACAGTATTCCATAGCGTCAATTACTCTGTGTTTCCTTGTTGTTAAACCCTGCTTTAGGATGGTTGTTGCTCGCCCGTAACTTTCAAACAAAAGAACTTTGCCAGTGGCAGTGACAATGTCCCAAACGATTTTACGGATGTCTTCAGGAATATTCGCCTGTGCTTCTGATTTTACATCATTGCAATAGCCTCTATTTCCACCAGCATTTCAGGTGTAAAAAGCCCATTCACACTGATTAATGTTAATGCAACATCCGTAAAATTATAAACCGCTTTGGCAGCTTCTGTTCCTTCGATAATGTATTGCATCATGGATGCTTCCCAGTCAACTACATAGAAAGTCACCTTAACAATCCCTCGCACATCAGCACCTGCTGAATCACAGGCAAGCCCTACATTTATAAGCGCATTTTTTATTTGATTTGCGAGGCCAGCTGCAATCTTCCCTTCCCGGTCTGTGCCTACCTGGCCGGATATAAAGACGATTTTGTTTCCTTCTCCCACAGTAGCGTGGCAGTACCCGAATGGAGCCTGGGCTCCTTTGATGTTGTGGTATGTGATTTTCATGATTATTATTTCAGCAAAAATATGATTGGCTATTTGCATGAAATTGTATAATCACGACATGAGCATATTTATAAAAACGCAGTCTTGCTGTAGCAGTCTTCTATTATCCGGATGCTCTTAGGAGTTACACCCGCGAACCTATCCATTTCTCTTATAAAATGAGATTGATCGTAATAGCCATATTCATAACCCAACTTTGTTAGGCTTGTGTAATCATTGTTTTCAATGCTTATAAGCGTTTGCTGTATCCTGGTGATTCTTGAAAAATAATTTGGACTTATGCCTACCATGCCGAGGAATTTTCTTTCCAGTTGCCTTGTACTGAGGTTAACCTGCCTGGCAAGTTCAGGTACGCTTATATTCCCGCCGTATTGCCGGATTAATTGGGTACAGTGGTCAATTACCTGATCCGGCTTTTTATGTAATTGTTTTAATAAAAAGTTTTCTATACAGCCGATCTGATCTTTATTGTCAGTCAAATGACCAATACGCTCTTCCAGGTCTTTTGCTTCATTGCCCCATATATCTTTAATATCGGTAGCCCTGTCGGTAAACTCATTGATATCCTGGTTTACAAATGAATGAAAGCCCTGCGCCTTGAATTTAACTCCAATAAAGCCAATATGACCAATTGATTTAAATTGTACAAAATCCTGCAACTGCCCCAGGAAGAGTGACTTCTCCTTTATTAAAACAGATTTACCGGTCCTGGAAATTTTATAAAACGGATTTCCGTAATGAAAAAAAAGCTCCGCGGTTCCATCAGGTATTCTTTTCTTTATAGCAGTGTCTTCAGTAGTAAACTCATCAATACAATAATAATAACTGATAAATGATGAAAGAGATGGAGAAGGTGTATATACTTTAATCGGCATATATTCAGGTTCATTATAGAGTACCCCGGCAAGCTCAGCTTTATTCACTTGTACCAAATATAAATAAATATAAATGCTATAGCAAATAATGCCTCAGCGGAGTTTAGCGAATAAACGATTTTCTTTTGTATGCTTCTTCATAGCTAACCCCGATAGTGAGGGCAT
>CAZGSG010000251.1:0-5091 GCA_964528095.1 uncultured Terrimonas sp. | reverse complement strand
GGAGTGAAATTTGGTTGGTGGGCAAAAAATCATTACCGGTTTGGGGTTTTCGTTCTTGCGGGGTCCTTGCCCAATGTACAGGGAATGTCTCAGTGGAGGTTAGCGAATAAATGACGGCTGGGTGGCAGACTCATATGCCTGACAAAAAGGGTCAACTAACTTCTAAAATTGGAAGGCCCTCACTATCGGGGTTAGCTATGAAGAAGCCTACAAAAGAAAAGCGTTTATTCGCTAAACTCCGCTGAGACATTCTCTGGATATTGGGCAAGCACCCCGCAACAACAAAAACCCTAAACAGGTATTGTTTTTTAGCACACAAACTAAATTTCAATCCCCTTTCGTTTCCCAAAAAGTCTATTTTGCCCCAGGAAATTTAATGACCGCTGATAGCCTTTGCGGATGCGGGCAAAAAATGATTTTACTTTTATAAGAAGCTGGTCCGAGAATTTGAAACGAAACCCTTACAGGAATCAACCAGTGGTATTCTAAATCCAATCTATTAAGAAGGCGCGTTCCTGTCAAACAAGGATTTCGTTGCATAAAAAAAGAACGACCATTGTATATCGAAAATGATCGTCTTTTCATCATTAACTAAAATGATCCCGAAACATCAAGCGCTTAAATGCCAAACTGGATGTAATCGTACCAGGCGTTGTCACTCTAATAAAGTAATCCCTGTCAAATTCGCTTCGTTGGTTTTCAAAAATGCATAGGTCATTTTGTCCACACTACAGTTAATAAATTGGACTTTTTTGAATTTTCGGTTATACTTAAAAAAACTATTTAAAATAGTAGCGTTTTGAAATTTAACAGCATAAAATGCACAGTTCTCAAAACGACAGTCTTCAATCGTACCTTCAAAAATAACATCACTAAACCCTGTGTTTTTAAATGACGTAAATTTCCATATGGTGTTAACAACATTATTGTTTTCAAAATATCCATCAGTAAACTCAGCACCGGAAAAATCCGCACCAGAAAAGTTACATTTTCCAATATTATTTTTCAAAAATTCTGCATCTATAAAAGAGCAATTACTAAACTGATTATTTAAAAGGTTTGAAAATTGAATTTTACTGTCTCTTATATTCGACGATGAGAAATCACATAATTCAATATTATTTTTTCCAAGAATAAGCCCCGACAAATCAGCGTTCACAAATTTGCAGTTTTTCATATTAGAAGAACTGAATTTTTCTTTCAAATTCTTTAATCCTGAAAAGTCGGCGTCAACCCAATTTCCCTGGGACATATCCCAATTCCAGTCAACTCTTTTGTGTTGTTTCGGTGTTGGAAGTTCCACCGTTTGCTTGTTATATGTCTCATAAGCTGTCATTGCAGCTTCATTAGTCTGGAAATTGTCAGAGAAATAGTTAAGATCAACTCCAAAAATTTCTGCAAGACGGTTTAAGGTCGTTATGTCGGGCATAGCCTCACCACGTTCCCATTTGCCCACTGCTTGAGGACTAATTGATACTTGCTGTGCAAGGGCTGCTTGCGAAAGATTCACTTTCTTTCTTGCTTCGGAAATTTTATTGCCAATAAATTTTGAATTCAGCATGATCTTATTTTTTTTGATTCAGCAGATTTGATTTTGTCCCGGCAATTTCACGTATGGCATTGGCGACAGCACGGTAATCTTTTTTCAGAATTGCATCGTGATTGCTAGATACCTTTTCGCTGATTTTGATATTTGGATTGCGCTCCACTACTGCATTTACACCAGTGCGAATCCTTTCTTGCCCATCGCCCTTGCTTCCGAAGGATGTACCAGACGCCAGCACATACCTTGTTGGTACCGTTATTTTATCCATCACAGGGCCCAACTTGCTTACACGTGCAAGCCACCCAAGTTCGATATTGATCGCCGCCATCTGTGTAGCACTCATTCTCGGCGTCAGTCCTGTTGGACGAAGTAGCCACATTAGCAAGTTCAATCTTTTGAAGAGTTTCCTCATTCCATTCTCCATATCCCTGGTCATCCAGTCGTACGGCTGAGCCCCATCAACTAAAACTGCGCCCAGGCAACGGTCGGGGTTTCTACTAGCCCAGTGTGCTGCGACAAACGCTCCGTATGACCAGCCCACCAGCAAACATTGCTTTATATCTCTTGCAGCTAAAACGGCATCGACATCACGAACACAAGCCTCAAAAGAATAGTCACCCGACCTTTCTGATTTTTTCCCACGAGCCCGCTCGTCATACGTTATGTGCCTAAAGCAGGAACCTAGTTCTGCTATGACTTTTCGCCAGTACCTTTGGGTAGCAAACTGGCCATTCAGATAGATCAGGGGAATGCCGAAACCTCCTGTATCGGTAACTGCTAACATTGTGTCGTCAACAGGTATCATGCCAGTCCAGGGCATCTGAATAGTTGAAATAGTTGCTTTTTTTTCTCTTACAATTTTATTGCCAATAGACTTTGAATTCAGCATCATATTATTTTGTTTTTTTGATGCCACAAAGTTATTTCCTCCCATAGGCGTAATGCAAATAAAGTCACTTACTTACAGTTGTAAATACGCTACATTCAGTTGTTTTCTGACAACTACCGGTGGTTTTTGCAATGTGTATTTTTCTTTGCAAGCAAAGTAAAACAAAGTTTAGTCGAACATTGCCGCCAAAGGCAGAAGGTATAATACCCTGCAACTTACTGCGAAAGTTAAATTCAGTTTCACATTTCCAGGTTTACTTCATTATAGAGTACCCCGCCAAGCTCCGCTTTATTCACTTATACTAAATATAACTGCTATCGCAAATTGGATAAAATTGTACCGATACCTGTATTAGAATAAATGCCTCGGCTAATATGCAGGAAGTGTTGACGTTTCCGGCTATCTTAGAATCTTACTTATTGCTGTCGAATAGTGTCCTGACCCCGACTTTACGCGTTCTTCCATCTTTTTGACAATTATCATACCATGTCACTAAGTGAATACCCGCATAAAAGACGCTCCCAACTTCACAAATTATCCCCACACATTGAAAAGTCAACAAGCAATGATATGTTTGTGTACTCCGCACCACAAACACCAAGCTTATGAGACTAAAAACAGCCCTGTTTTTAATGTTTCTTCTTTTTTCCCTGTGTGATGCATTTGCACAAGCCGATAGTATTGTGCAACAGTTGCAAAATGTTCCGCTCAACTATTTAAAAGATACCGAAGAAAAGATCAGCAAATACAGTCAACGTGTTTCCAGCAAAACAGAAAGCACTTTAATCAAACTCAGCAAATGGGAAACCAAGGTGCAAAGATTGTTGCAAAAAGCCAGCCCTGAAACAGCTGATAAATTATTCGGCCCAAACCAGCTCAGTTTTAAATCCATGCTGGAACAATATAAAAAAGGAGAAACAATAGTAACAGGATATAAAGCCGGTTATGATGAATACAGGGACCAGCTCAATACCCAATTAAAATATCTTGACAGCAATAAAAGCTTATTAAGCAAACCCAAACAGCGACTCATCGCGATCAATAAAGAAAAAGCCAACGAGCTCGAAGACAAAGAAAAACAAAACGAGGCGTTGCAGAAAATGATCCGGGAAAGAAAAAAACAACTGGTCACCGAAGCGATGAAACAGCTTGGTAAAAACAAACAACTCCAAAAGATCAACAGGGAAGTCTACTATTACGCGGAAACACTAAAAAACTACAAAGAGCTTTTTAAAGACAAAAACAAACGGGAAGAAGTCGCCAAAAAACTCTTAGACAAGATCCCCGATTTTAAAAAATTCATGCAGGAAAATAGCATGCTTGCTTCCCTCTTCCGTGTCCCCGACAACTACGGTACCGCACAAAGCCTGGCAGGATTACAAACAAGAGCCAGCGTAAACTCCCTTATACAAAACCGCATTGCAGCGGGCGGCCCCAATGCCATGGCCGAAGTACAACAAAATCTGCAGCAGGCACAGGCAGAACTCAGTAAACTAAAGGATAAAATATTGAAGGCCGGCAGCGGCAACAGTGATGCTGATATCCCCGACTTTAAACCCAATACCCAGAAACCAAAGACTTTTTTTCAACGGCTGGAGTATGGCATCAATTTCCAATTTGGCAAAAGCAATAGTCTTATGCCTGGCACAGCAGATATAGGTCTCAGCCTTGGCTATAAAATCAATGACAAAAGCCTGATCGGCATTGGGGCAGGTTATAAACTGGGCATGGGCAGTATTCAACGGCTCAGGTTAAGTCATCAGGGCATCGGGCTGAGAAGTTATATAGACTGGAAACTGAAGAAACAATTATTTATAACAGGTGGTTTTGAAATGAACTATAATGCTTCTTTTAAAAATATTGAGCAGTTGAAAGAAATGAATGCATGGCAACGGAGTGGATTGATAGGCATCAGTAAAAAGATCGCGTTGAAAACAAAGTTTACGAAGGGAACGAAGTTGCAGTTGTTGTATGATTTTTTGCATAGGCAGCATGTGCCGGCGAGTCAGCCGGTGATTTTCAGGGTGGGATATAGTTTTTAAAATAAAGACACCAACTAAGAATAAATATTTAGCTATAAAAGAGATAAGGTATGAATGTCAGAAAGTGCTTACTGGGAATGATTTGTTCATTAACTTTTACAGTCGCACAGGCACAAACGCCTGCTCCCAATGATATGCCGATCCTTGTTCCGCCATCGCCGGAACTGGCTTCTTTAGCAAAAATTGGTTCATTGAGTGCGGGGTTACATACCGGTTCGGCCAATGTAAGTATACCCTTGTACGAGATGGCAGATGCCGGAATAAAAATGCCTGTAGCCCTGAGTTATTCTACCAATGGAATAAAAGTGAATGATATTGCCGGAAGGGTTGGAATGGGATGGAATCTCATTGCGGGTGGGGTTGTAAGTCGTGTGATTCATGATGAGGATGATCTGGCACTTGATGTTCAGCATCCTGCTTTACCGCCCAGCCTTAGTCCGACGAATAATAACAGGGCATTGTATGATTACCTGTTGGAAGCCAACATGGACAATAAGGACACCGAGAAAGACGAATATTCATTTTCTGTAAATGGCATGAGCGGCAAATTCTTCTTTGATGACAATGGTATTCCCCGCCAGGCCAGCCATAGCAGCATGAAAAGTGAAAAAACA
>CAZGSG010000250.1:0-8670 GCA_964528095.1 uncultured Terrimonas sp. | reverse complement strand
TTTGGAAAAATCATCCACATTCTTTTTTAGAAATTCCTGGTTGATCTTTGTTTTCTCATAACCAGGCTTATCTTCCTGCGTAAGAATAAACCTTGCCCTGACACCAAGCATGTCACTCATTTCCTTTTCATAAATGATATCAGCAGCTGTTTTGTTGGAGAAAAAAAGCATATTACCTGCTAACCGTTTCTCTTTATGCAATTGCCGAAGTATGGCAATGAACGGCGTTATTCCTGCTCCACCGGCAATAAAATATCCTGGCCCCTTGTATTCAATAGCACCCCATACATCCCGCACGATCAACTCTTCCCCCTCTTTTAATTGATGCAGTTCATTGGTCACCCCCTGATGATCGGTATAGCCCTTAATCGTAAACTCCAGCCACGGATCTTCATTAAGAGAAGTAAAGGTGAATGGCCTTCTTTCTTCTTCCCATCCAAGCTTATTTACAGACACTTCTGTAGCTTGCCCTGGTATAAACTGGTATCCTGCTGGTTTTTCGACCCGGAAACTTTTAACGTCATGTGTGACTGAAGTAATAGAGATGATCTTTACAATATGTGTTTCCATAATAACTGATAAACTTAATCTGGACAAAGACAAATCTACTACTTTCGGCAGAATGAATACTTATTGACACGCTTACTTCGCATTACTGTTTGAAATAAGAGGTATGGTTCCGCTATATCCCGGTATAGCGATTCATCCGTTGAGATAAAAACGCGGATACTAAAAAAGAGGGGCATTTGAAAATAAGCTGATGTCGCAACCAACCCCCAAAATTGCCGTCTTTACCCCTGTACTCTGATGGTTATTGAAGTTAAATTTGAGCAAGTATTAGGACATTCAACGTACAAGTTCCAGGATGGACATCATGTTAACCATATATTCGCCCTGTTAACTTTGAATGAGATATTAAGTAAATAAACAATACAGATGATTGAAGTTTTCAAAACAGATGTAGAAGACCGGGACCATGCCAGGATGTTGATCATGGAGATACACCAGCAATTTGCCGACTACAGGGCTAACTTCGACCTTAGCGATTGCGATCGTATTCTACGTGTAAAGAGCGCATCCGGTCCGGTGGAAGCCTGTCTGCTGATCAACCTGTTAAAAGAGTTCGGATTTGAGGCCGAGGTATTGCCTGATATACCCCGGATGGACCTTAACCCGGTCCTGGCAGATCATATCTTCTGCGCATTATTTTCCAAACCGGTAGCGCTCTGGCGGCCCTGGATGATTCAAACCTGATTTCCACTCTCGCACGTAGACTTTTGGTCACAATGCTGACAGACTCCTAAGGGTTTTTTGTTTCCCGGTTTTCCTGCTTAAACTGCTTTTTTATCAATAGCCTTCTTATCTTAAGGGTATGGAACATCTCCAGCAATTAAGAGAAAAATTGCCTGCCCGTATTGGTCACCTTATCGATAAGTTCATGGATGATACAATTACCATGCAGGAACATGAGGAGTTGGATGCATGGGTGCTGGAGAATGATGACAATATGAAAGCGTTCGAAGACCTGACGGATGAAAAAAATTTGCCGGGATTACAAAAAAAACCTACGGGCAAAAAGCGGACACTATCCATGCTTGTACCCCTGATGGTAGCAGCATCCGTATTACTTATTATCGGTTTTTTTATTTATCATTTTGCTTTCCCGGGTGATAAAAAGAATCTTTCTTTTTCGGATCAGGCAAAGAATAGTTTAAACCTACCTGCATTAAGATTACCTGGCGGGAAATCTATTGTACTCGATTCCCTGACCACCGGTAATATTGCAACTGGTATTGAGAAAATAAATAATAATGAACTGGTGTATCAACAGACAAGTAAAGTTGTGGAACCAGGCCTGCACACGCTTGTAATACCTTATGGCAATGACTTCAAAGTCACACTTCCTGATGGCACAAGGGTCTGGTTAAATGCGGGCACAAAACTCAGCTATCCCGGTACATTTTCAGGAAATCTGCGGGAAGTAGAGTTAAATGGTGAAGCGTATTTTGATATCGCCAAGGATAGTACTCGCCCTTTCAGAGTAAAACTATCAGCGGCAACTATGGTGGTTGCAACCGGTACTCATTTTAATATTAATAACTATGACAATGAGCCTTTCACTGCTATAACACTGACGGAAGGAAAGGTAAGTGTTATTACCTCATCGGATACAAGAGAGTTGTTACCCGGAGAACAATTACAAATCGGTAAAGAAAATACAACAGCAATAGAAGGTATAGATACTTTAGGAGTTGCGAGTTGGACCAAAGGATATTTTTCTTTTCAGGATCAAGATATTGGAGCTTTCATGCGGAAGTTGGAGCGGTGGTATAATATTAAAGTCATTTTCAAAACAACCAGTAACGATGTTTTCAAAGGAACATTCAACCGGGATAAAAAATTAGGCAAAACATTAGATGCGCTTCAAACTATTTTTAAATTGAATTTGCGACAATCCAATGACACTGTTTTTGTCTTACCATAAAATAACTACAGGTTAAATATCAACATCAGGAGTATTTTATTTAACCTGTAGCTTTGGCTCTGTGATTTAGTGAGCACACAGGTAATCAGTAGTGCTACATCCATGTGCCGTTAGACACGCTTTTTCATAATCGATGCAACAATAAAATAACGGACCTCCCGAGCAAGAACATCTTTCAAGACCGGAATTACAAGGAAGCGACTCATCAACACCTCCCAGGATTCTTTTTTGTTCTTCTTTGCTTAGGCTTCGACCCAAGTTTTCAAAAGCTTTCATTTTTTAAAATTTAATTTTTACAGATCGACCCAGGTTTAAGGTACTGGGCTCTCTACCTTTTTGTTTGCAAACAAGCGTTTATACCCTGCCGGAAAATATGTACTCCTTCAGGTTTATCTTAATTCAATAGTATTACCTGCTCATCAATTCTTTCAACTGCCCCATTATTCTGTCGATCAATCTCCTGTCCCTGGTGATGATTTCCGCCTGGGCCGATAACCCATTCCTGAAAAAAACTGGCCTGCCGTAGTTCGTTTGCAGGCCTTTTACCAAAATCGCCTTCAGAAGAAAACTATCCCGCTGATTGCTGATGGTGGCGATATGGCTGACCCTGGCTTGCAGATAACCATACTCATTACTGGGGTATCCTTCAACTTTCAATAATACACGCTGACCTTCCGCGACTTTCCCCAATCCTTTCTGCCCGGCCATTATTTCTACATAGACACTTGATTGCCTGGGTTGGATATGAAATAATACCTGGCCTTCATTGATCCATTCGTTTTCCCGTAGTGCGGATGCAAGCAAGACCCTGCCCTGCGCGGGTGCAAGCAGCACATATTTCTGTATCCATTTCTCTACTTCGTTTTTTAATTCAAGTAAGGAAGAATGAAATTGCAACTCTTGATCCGTTAGCTGTTTCTGCAATTCAAGTATTTCCTTTTGTTTGAGCTGGCTGCTAATCTCCGTATTGGTGATTTGTGCAGCTAATTGCTCCAGTCCCTGTTCTTTATTAATAAGCCTGCTTTTATATTGATTCAGTTCCAGCGGAGCAATCACCTTATCATTTGCAAGTTTCTCATACGCATCGTACTCCTTTTTCTGCATTTGCTGGTCTTCGCGCTGCAACTGCCATTGCTGAGCCGCATTTTTCTTTAACGAAGCAAGGTATTGCAGGTCCTTTTGCAGTCCATTTTGTTTTTGCTGATAATACCTTTTTGCCAGCGCATGACCGTTCACGGCTAATTGTGCCTGGAATTGCTGATAGGGCGCCTGTAATTCTCCCAGGTTATTCAACGCAGGAAACATAGCAAGGGTCTGTTGATCATATTCTTTACCTCCACTGATCAACACTGCACGCAGTACCCAGTTGCGCAGTTGCATTACAGCATTATAATCGGCAGTATTTTCTATACACCCAAGATGCTGATCTTTTTCTACCTCTTGTTCATTCTCTATGAATAACCGGGTTATTTTTCCTTCTGTCCTGGCTTTAACAAGCTTGGGCGGATCTGCAGACACCAGCTCTGCAGTTGCGTAAATGATATCGGGATATTGAATTATCCAGGTAAGAGAAAGCAGCAATAACAGGATCAGCAGGAAAATTGTATTCACTTTTCTTACGATCCAATGTGGCCTGATACTGATCACTTCCTGCACCTCATCGCTAAGCAATTCCTGTGCTTGTTCTTCCTCCTTGCTGGCAGGAATAAGAGTGCCCTGTCTCCCCTCTTCTGTCCTTTCATATTTAGTATACATTTCCATTATCCGTAGTTCATTTTGCAAAACCTGCTTATTGTTCAAATGCCAAGTTCCAGCTGATTTTTTACCAATGCATAATACTCTCCATCGAGGGATATTAGCTCCTGGTGCGTTCCCTTCTCTGCGATCTTTCCCTTATTGAGTACCACTATCTGGTCAGCATGTTTCACCGTACTTAACCGATGCGCTACCACAACCACGGTTCTTCCTTTAAAAAAGGATTCAAGCTGTTCAATGATCTGTGTCTCATTGTTCGCATCAAGGCTATTGGTAGCTTCATCAAAAAAGATAAATCCGGGATTCCGGTAAACCGATCTTGCGATAAGAATACGCTGCTTCTGCCCCATGCTGATGCCCATTCCCTCTGCGCCGATTTTTGTATTGTATCCAAGGGGAAGTTTTTCTATAAATTCTCTTATATTGGCTATGGCTGCCGCATGACACAGTTGTTCCTTATCTATCTGTTCCTGACCCACGGCTATATTTCTTGCGATAGTATCCGAGAAAATGAAACTATCCTGCATCACGACCCCGCAATGCTTACGCCATACCCTGTGACTGATCGTATTCAGACCAGTACTTCCCAATTTGATCTCGCCTTTTTCAGGTTCATAGAATTTTAATAACAATTTCAGTAAGGTCGTTTTACCACTGCCGCTCATTCCAACAATGGCTGTTGTTTTTCCTTTGGGTATGTCTAAGTTGATCTCCTTTAATACCGGCTCATTGCCCGCGCCCTTATAGGTAAAAGAAACATCGTGAAAAGCCAAGGTTTCGTTCCTCGCATCTTCCATATCCATACCACTACTATTTTTAGGGGAATCAGAACACCCGTCATTTCCATTCCCGGTAAGACAATGCCCTTCTTCAGCCCTCCTGATGGCACCGTTGACAAACTGGCCGGTTGTCAGAACAGGGTTTTTACCACCTGTCAATTGCCGTTGAAACGATAATGGCAATTCCATCTGCAATTGTTTTTCTACTGGCTCCTCGTCCTCCATACGATGCACTTCATGAAGACGTTCCAGGCTGATCTTTGCATCCTGCCAGCTTTGTAAAAAACCGATAACCTGTTCGATAGGACTATTCAACTGCCCTATGATATACTGTACAGCAAGCATAGATCCGAGCGTCATATGACCTTCAATTACTGCCGTAACTGATAGGAAAGTGATGAAAATATTTTTTCCTTCATTGATAAAAAAAGCGCCTGCCTGTTGCCATTGGTTAAGTGAAAGGCTTCTCATGTTCAACCTAAAAAGCCTGGCCTGTACACTCTCCCACCCCCATCGCATGGGCCTTTCCGCACCGTTTAACTTTATCTCCTGCATCCCCTGTATTAGCTGGATAGCAATACTTTGTTCTTTTGCTGCGATATCAAACCGGCTATATTCCAGTATTTTTCTTCTTTTCATAAAAACGATCACCCAGCACGCATATAAAACACTGCTGAGTACGAATACAGTAAAAATTCCTTTGTTAAAAATGAGCAGGGCTATACAAAAAACAAAGAGATTGATTATTGAAAACAGCACATTCAGCGAAGAACCTGTAAGAAATGATTCTATCCGCCTGTGATCATTCATTCGCTGAAGTATATCTCCTGTATGTTTACTGTCAAAAAAACCAAGAGGTAGTTTCATGAGCTTTATCAGGAAATCAGTAATGATCGAGATAGTGATGCGGGTGCTAATATGCAGAAGTATCCACCCCCGGACGAATTCGACCGCCAATCTACCCGCAAATAGAAAGACCTGGGCCAGGAGGATAATATAAACGAAATGAATATTAGCTGTACTGATCCCCGTATCAACTATGCTCTGGGTCAGAAAAGGCAGGAACAACTGTATTAAACTGGCTACGCCCAATCCGATAAAAAGCTGGAGCACTAATTTCCGATATGGAGTGAGGTAGCTAAAGATATTTTTGAAATGATACGGAGCCGCTTCTTCCCCGGCTTTACCTTTTTCAGCACGATAAAAATCGGCACCAGGACTAAGCAGCAATGCTATTCCTTCCTCTTTATCCATAGTTTTATCGCCGATCCATTTTCTTTTGAATGTAGAAACATCCATACTGGTTAATCCTTTTGCCGGATCTGCTATAAAGAGTTTATCTTTTTTAACCTTATACAGTATTACAAAATGTACCTGTTCCCAATACAGGATGGCTGGCAATTGAGCATCTTTCACCAGTGAGTCATAGCTGAGTTTTACCGACCGGGTACGAAATCCGATCGCCTCCGCGGCCTCTCCAATCCCCAACAAACTGACGCCCGCCTTCCCTATCTGTGTTTTTTCACGCAAGGCCTGCAAGGAAATACGATGTCCATAATGCCTGGCTACCATTCGCAGGCAGGTAGGACCACAGTCCATCGAATCCTGTTGTTTATAAAACGTAAATTGCATGTGCGTTCGTTTGGTATCTATCGGTCAGGTAATTAATAACCTTTGTTTCAGATCCCTACTATCACAGTATGTATTACTGATTATTTTGCTGTTTGTATTTGTTTCGCTCTTTCCTCCTCCATCGTTATTACGGCATACAGATCATCCAGCCGGTATTGCTCGGGCAATTCATATCCATTAATAAAAATAGTTGGGGTAAAAGCGATTTTTGCTTTGTCTGTCCATTCCTTTTGTTGTCTTAACAAAGACATCACTTCTTTTTTATCGCTAAACGGATATAATTCCCTGAACTTTCCCATATCCATATTTTCAAACCAGGTATCCAGTACATTCTTTTTGTATGCAGTTCTTTTATTCATCATTAACTGCATCAGGTATTCGACCGCCTGTGTGCTGGCATTATCCTTATTATCTGGCCAGCATAAAAAGCGGATAGTTAATCCAATATCCTTTTTCTCCAGTATACCATGAAGAATTTTGTGCGTTTTTGCACAAGGCATACAATAGGCATTACAGGCAACAACAACCTGGGTAGATGAAAATGGATCGCCCAACTGCAGATCATGTTCAAAAGGACTTATATCCACCCGTCTTTGTTGTTTTATCAGAGCATGAGAAACTACCGGGTTTCTTTTGAATCGTAGCAGAGAGTAGTTTGTATTGACCAGTCGCCTGTTGTTTTGCAATACTGGCTTTATGACCAGTAACCAACTGGTAGACAATATAGCAAAAACAAAAGCGGCAAATGACAGCGGGCCTGCCAATAGAACATTAGCGTCAACCAGTTGCAGATCCGGCAATAATAAAACAAACTGTGCCAATAAAACCATCACCACAAGCAGGCAGAGGACACACCATTTTTTTTCAATTTTCCATTGATAAAAGACTGAAAAAAATATGAAGGGGCTTGCGGTTGCCGTAAGCAAAGAAAGTCGGCTTACTGAGAAACCCGAGACTAATAATAACAAAAACGCGCTAAAATAAACGATACCGGCATCTGACCAACTGAACCATCTATTTGGCTGGCTCTTTTTTGAATGAATAACCTGATTACAATTGCTCCGGATACCTGCGCCGCAGAGTTGTTCCGCTATCTCGCTACCGATCCCTAACTCCTGCTGTACGATCAATATCGCTACTCCAAGCCCGGCCAGGGAAACGAACAAAAGAACGGCAATTTGTATAGAGAACGTGGAAAGCAATGCAACTGCGGCAAACGTAACAATCGCCAGTAAACTCAGTCTTAATTGCAGGAGTTTTCTCTTCTCTCGACGCAGTGCTTTCTCATTACCTTCATGCAACCAGTCAGATGGCTTTTCAATTAGTACAACTATACCATTCCAATGCTGCTGAAATTCTTTATCCTTTGCTTTTCTTTCAACATCGTTTACTATAACAAATTCCCCGTTGTTCAACCCGGTATACGCGAGAAAAGGAACAGGCAGTTCGTACAGGGATTCCTTCTTCACAACCAGGGATACGTTATCAATTCCCATTTCATCTAATACATCCGCTGCTGCATCTACAATAATACTGCATCTTATTTCATCATTTCTATATTTTTCCTTTAGAGGCTTGCATGTTATCGTACCTAGTTTTTCCTCAAACTTTTTAAAAAATTCCTGTGCTAATAATTTTATTCTCTCACTTTCATGTGATCTTTCTTTTGTAAAAAGTATTCCAAGTACAGCTAATGAACCACTTATAACGCCGCATACGCTTTCAATGCCCATGCCGCCACCAAAAGCAGCCATAGTCTTTAATGTTTTTTTATCAAGCTCCATATTATATTCTTCATTAGCTGCATACATCATAGTCTCTGAACAGTTCAAGTTATATTTTTCAGAATAATATTTTTTAACTGTATCCTTTAACATTTTACCACTCCTTTTTAACCTTTTCTCAATTATAACTTATACCCTATTCTTTTTCCATGTTCTCTTAGTTAAATTAAATATATAAAAATAATGCATATTTATTAATAATAAAAGGCTGTACTTTTTTAGTACAGCCTTTTTT
>CAZGSG010000249.1:7041-8694 GCA_964528095.1 uncultured Terrimonas sp. | reverse complement strand
GGTTTCCAATACCACATAACTATTCAGTTCCGCCATTTCTCCCAAAAAAAAGTAGACTACCTTGCCATTAGCAAATACCACCTGCTTTCCATTAGTGGCTGTGATCCGTAAGCCTGTCTTCGCATTTCGCTGCACTTTTCCGTTGCCGCAACTGGCAATATTCGCTTTTTCATTGATGCCTTCCTCTCCTTCCATTGAGCCACAGGATAGTTTAGATGGTGGCGCAAAGTTTCCCAGGGCTTCCTCATTTACTTTCTCCGTCTCCACCACCTCTGTCATCGTTGTATCCCTGGCTTCAATAACAGGAGTTGACACAGGTTTGTTGGTAATTGCAGCGGGCTCAGCAAGCTCCTTTGTTGCCGTGATTTCTTTTTCCGGGTCCACTTTCCATCTGCGGTATGCCGTCTCATCTTTTTTCAGGAATTTGAAGGATTCAGCAAAACCCTTCACCCGGGAGGAATTTTGACGAATATCTTCTTCTTCACCTTCCAGCGACAGCGTATATGTTTTTTTATTGTGGATCGTTTTGTATTGACTCAAATGAAACTCCTTCTGCTTGGTGATCTTAATCCCTACATTTAAATACCACCATTCTTTTCCATTGATCAGCACATATCTGTTCTCGCTAATGGTCGCTTTTTGTCCATACTGTTTTTGAAGGATGGCGAGTTCGGCATCTGCGATCTCCCGGATACCGGCCTCTTCATATCCTGCTCCAAGACCACCCATGACCAGTTTAAATCGGGAGTCTATTTTTCCGGTAGCTGGCGGTGTATAGGATAAAATGGTAAACTGTGGGGGGGCATTCTGTTTCCAGTCTGTCGGCACCGATAATTCGAAAACTTCGTCGGAGCTTTTATAGGTTGTAGTTTGTGCAAAACTTACTGAACACAGGAACATGCCCAGCAGAACAAGGAATAATTTGCTCATTAGTCGTATTAGTTATTAGTGTATTAGTTCGCAAGTGCTGATCGTCGGCAGTTTGCAAGGGAGACGGATGGATAACCCAGCACAGACGGGGCATCAACCCTTCCAGTTGCATGCTACAGGATAAAGATAATGAACAGGCTACTCAGATAGAAAAATAGATAACTGATAGCTGATACCTATATGATTTTTAATGGATCAGGGCCTATTTTTTGCGAAAAACGCCGCGTATCCCGTTCTTGCAAAATATGAATAGCCCGATCGCTAATTAATCAAGTTGCTAAAGGAAGTGGACATTGGCAGATTTAATGTTGAGTTATTAAGTTTGCCTGAAAAGTATGAGAGGATAGAACATCTGATCGATTAGTTCCTGTAGCGATATGCGACAAGATCCAGATCAGCCTTTGTAACTATTGAAAGGTAAGCAATAATCCGTTTTCCTTCATTTGCTCAGGAGGAACTCCCTGTTTATAGCAGATAACAATACATAACCCATAGCTCCGAAGGAGCTCCCTGTTTATAACAGATAACAATACACAGGCCTATGGCTCCAGAGGGCCCTGCTTTTAAATAAGGAGGCTCCTCTGGAGCCCAACGAACAACGTAAAGAAACCCTTTCTATAAACAGGAGGCTTCTCCGAAGCCAGGATCTTATTACAGCAGATAACAATACATAACCCATAGCTCCGAAGGAGCTCCCTGTTTATAGCAGATAACAATACACAG
>CAZGSG010000249.1:0-6941 GCA_964528095.1 uncultured Terrimonas sp. | reverse complement strand
ACATAACCCATAGCTCCGAAGGAGCTCCCTGTTTATAGCAGATAACAATACACAGGCCTATGGCTCCAGAGGAGCCTCCTTATTTAAAAGCAGGAGGCTTCTCCGAAGCCAGATCTTAGTGCAGACCGAATGCCATTCATTGCCATTCATTGCCATCCATTAATTACAAACAATCATCGCTTTTTTTAAAACGCAACCCTTCGCGTTGGATCAACTATGATTGGCCTCAATTGCAGATCTAAGTATGCCCGGATTTTGACTATGACATTAATGATTGAATTGGCAACCTCGACTAATTAGCAATATCTGGCAAAACTCAATTCCCTGTTTATAACAATTGATCCAATGCGGTTCAATAGACGTTTCGTCATGCCGCAGCAGAAATAAAGAAAGCGCTGAATTAATAACAACAAAGTCGATGTTTATTTCAATTACCTGCCTTAGCTGATGGAATAGTACAGGTGAGCGGCAACCAGTACTGGTTAATGATTGGTTAATGGAAGCGACACATTTTTTACTCACAACGAATAGTCATAGTATAGACTATTCGTTTTCGCAGTATAAGTGCAACTACTTAGCAGATGCGAAAGAAATGCCTATAATTTGAAAAAAAGAGTGTATACACGGATATAGAAAAATATAGCAGAATGTATCTTTAAAAATAAATAGCAATTTTTAGTTGATTACTGCGGACATAAGATATATTCAACATACAGACCATGAAATGTAACCGGACAGGTAAATAATTAAAGACAAAAACAACTCGACATAATTCAACTTACTTGTGCATCGAAGCTTGGTGCATTGGTTCGTTAACGGGGTTCTCTTTCCAGAGTTACCCCTTTTTTATACTATTACTGTAATAATCACCAGCGAAAAATCAATATAAGAATCAAAACCAGGTATTCTTTTCCCATCACGGGATCCCTTTTGAATTTTACATTTTTAATTTTGAATTATCTCTCCTGACCAAGATCATACACTTCCCCCCTCCAGGTCATTAAAAACCGCAGTCGGTTTCGCTAGGTTGCATCTTTAAACACATACAATATGAAAGCGCTCGTATACCATGGCCCCAATCAAAAATCCTGGGAAGAGAAACCTATCCCAACTATTCAACAACCCACGGATGCTATTGTCAGAATTACCCGTACAACTATCTGTGGCACTGATCTGCATATCCTTAAAGGTGATGTACCCGAAGTAGTGGATGGCAGGATACTTGGTCATGAAGGGGTGGGCATCATTGAAGAAGCAGGTACTGCCCTGTCGAACTTCAAAAAAGGCGATCATGTGCTGATCTCCTGTATTACTTCCTGTGCTAAATGTGAATATTGCAAAAAGGGCATGTATTCTCATTGTGTGAACGGCGGCTGGATCCTTGGTCATCTTATCGACGGAACACAGGCTGAATATGTTCGTATCCCTTATGCTGATACTAGTCTTTATCCAATACCTGCAGGCAGTGATGAAGACGCGCTGGTGATGCTAAGCGATATTTTACCCACCGGCTTTGAATGTGGCGTGCTGAATGGCAAGATCCAGCCGGGAGATACGGTCGCCATTGTTGGTGCCGGACCAATCGGACTTGCCTGTTTGCTGACAGCACAGTTCTATTCACCCGCTGAAATCATTATGATCGATCCGGATGACAATCGCCTGGCAGTTGCGAAAAAAATGGGAGCCAGCAACACGATCAATAACCAGCAAGAAAACGCCATTCAAAAGATAAAAGAACTGACAGGTCAAAAGGGGGTGGACACGGCCATCGAAGCCGTTGGTATTCCTGCAACCTTTGAATTGTGTCAATCCATTATTGCGCCCGGTGGCCGGATCGCCAATGTAGGTGTGCATGGCAAAAGCGTGGAACTGCACCTGGAAACATTATGGTCACAAAATATTACGATCACCACAAGACTGGTGGATACGGTCACCACTCCGTTATTATTAAAAATGGTTCAATCCAATAAACTTAATTCGAAACAACTGGTCACTCACCATTTTAATTTAGCTGACATTATCAATGCCTATGATACATTTGAACATGCGGCAAGAGAAAAAGCGCTGAAGGTAATACTGGTTAATCCATGACAATAATTTTATAAGATATCCCGGTCTTTTACAAAAAAATTATATGAAAAACTGAACTGCCCCACGACGGGGCAGTTACATTATCAGAACTATTGCTCACCTGTTCATACTTATTCCTGGCATACTAATATTCCGGTCAACTACTGCGCAATAAAAAATTGCCCCCGCACCATTATGTGTCATCCAGTGTTAAAAGGAAGAATCCATACCTGTCTCCAGTGTCACCAGGCAGGCCAGTGTTGTTTCATCTCTGCGTATACTCTCCGAAACAAAAACCGCACCGCTGTGCCGGATCAATTCCCGGAGATCCTCTTCGCTTCTTTCAATCAAATGCCAGTCGGCAAGATATTCCATGCTTACACGATAAGGATTTCCATCGGCGATATTGGTGAAGAACAGTTTACCTCCCGGTAACAATAACGCTGCAAGTTTACCGATGATACTCCTTACCATTTTATCATCCAGGTAATCAAATACGCCGCCGATAATGATCAGGTCGAACTTATCTGTAATGCGATGAATGATCCGCAATATATTACCATGCAGCAATGATAACGAGAAACCGCCTGCCCCTATTCGTTGTCTTGAGTGCTCCAGTGCTTCCGCGTCACTATCTGCCAGCGTGATCCTGGAAGCTGCGCTCTTCAATAGTTCTTTATTGCTCTCCAGGTCGGCTGAAGACCCGCAACCTACCGATAGAATATTACAACCCCGCTTGCTGCACAATACGGCATTGATCAACTCCGCCTGGGCCTGCACCTTATTCCTGTGTTGCTGGCAGATAGCTGAATCCAGGAAATATTCTTCTATCATATAAGCCAGTGTTCCACCTGGAGCATTATTGATTCCGTTCAGTATATATTCTATTGTCTGAAAATCGCCGGGGTAACCCCTGGGCCAGTTTTGTGCACGATGAAGAAAAGGTGATCTGGCAGCAATGGCCCGCAGTGGCATGATCGCGTTCCTGATCAATTCCCTGGGGTAATGCATTTCCAGGGTTTCAATATCATTGGACAATCTGACAAGAAACCGGTTAAGTTCATAGGCAGAAGGGTCCTTACATAATAAATCAATACGCGCAAGCAGATCACTGGCGGCTTTTTGTAAAAGGTCCATAGATAGTATTAAATAAAATCAATAAAATGACTGCTGCATCCGGGAAACCAGGACACAGGTGTTGATCAATCGGCAAGACCAGACAGCAGGTCTGTTTGTTTCAATAGTTGACCAGGCAGACGGCAGTTGATTGTTGTTTTTATATCCCACTCGTCTTCCCCTGTTAACAGGCCAAGCTTGCACGAAACTATTATCATGCCTGTATTGCAGGCCGGAAGTATAGCTTAAATGATTATAAATACAACTGGAATGAAGTTGATTAACCCGGAAATTTATCCGGTAGAGCACAGCACGATTACCCTTATGAAAAGATAGCGGCAGTTATCGCAGTGGTGATTGCCGGGCCGCTTTACAGCGCTACCTGTTATTTTTTCTTTGTTTTATAAGGGCCCAGCACCTGGCTCACAGGCACAGCAGCTTTACTATCGTCAAGAACGATCACATAATAATCCATTCCTCCCGGCATTACCCGCACTACTATATGTCCCTGTAAACTTTTATATGAGCGATCGATCAGCGGACCGATCACATTTTTATTTGCTTCGAGCATATTCGTGGCAAAAAGATCTCTTGGTTCATTGTAGAGATATTTCGTGGTCATTCTTACCAATACCTCATGCCCCGGGTGATCTGCAGACCAGGACTGCCCGATCCAAACCCTCGGCTTTAAATGACTGACCATATATTCATTGACCGCGTCACGGTTACCATGATGGTCCATTGTAGCCACATCTGTTTCGCCTACAGCTTTGGCAATAGGTGTTTCAGTATCACGCCAGGGTTTATCACCCCAAAAAACATTACCGGCATTATCACCGCCGGTATAATATAAAAAAGGGCCATACTGAATGGTAAGCGCAAGGCTAAGACTGTTTTCATCCGGCCATGTTTCGCGGTTCGCCGGATCAAAACCGGGAAACACATTGATCACCGATGAGTCCTTACCTGTCCAGATCCATTGATTGCTTTTTATATTACGTACATGAAAATCAGTATAAGCGCTGCTATTTCTAAGGAGCTTAATCTGACTATTACTGCCTGCATGCAATGGCATCAGTGTCATTCCTTTTTTCTTTGCCTGGTCAAGAAATGAAAAATAGTTATGCATGGTCCTGGAAAATTCAATCTCTCCTCCACCGTACTTATCCGCCAGCGCGCGGAAATCATAAGGATATATATACTCGGGGTTACCCCTGTCTATCAATGTATGGATGGGCAGCAGTTCTGCTATACCGGTTATTCCGGTAAGTGAATAATCACCGGATGCCGACATGGGCGCAGCAGGATACCAGGCACCAAAATGATCATCATGAAAATGAGTGATCAATGCATAATCAATAGAGCGGTTATTCATAGCTGGCGCTACCTGGCGGATATAGTTCACGATCCATTCATACGGTTTACGACTGCTGTCTGGTTTAATGGAAGCATTTCTCGGGGTGAATGTGCGTGCATCGAGCGGCGATAATTCGCCTGCATCGATAAGCAGCGTGGTACCATCCGGGAATATGCAGTAGGCCGCATTACCCCTTCCTGTATTGATATGATGTATATCAAGATACCCGTTCTGCCATGCGGGAAGCGATTTGCCCGGCTCTGCAATCTGCGCAGAAAGCTGCACAGCAAACAGGATTGTATAAAAAAAGAAGAACGCTTTTTTCATGTTCCATATTTTAAAAAAGGCGAAACCTGGAAAGGTTCCGCCAAAACTAACGCGTATGATATAAAAAATTCTATACTATTATTGAGCAATCCACATTTTTGTATTCATATCATCAGTGCCCTGTCTTTGTACAGCAGCGCTGCGATTGGCCGAATTGAGCGATTGCTCCGCCAGCGGATAGATATACCTGACCGGTACTTTATTATTATTCAGGTTTGCCGGTCCCGGAATGATAGCTGGCATTCCTGTTCTGCGCCAGTCAAACCATGCTTCCAGTCCATTAAAATATAAGGCGATCCATTTCTGCAAGGCTATTTTAGCCAGTTTTTCCGCATCTGTACCTGCATAAACAACGCCAGCCTGTGTCAGATAATTCACCGGCATAGTCACGTTGATATTATATGCGGCAGGCACTACTGACTGCCAGTAAGTGAAATTAGCGGTGATACCATTGGTATAATATCCATCTGCCGTACCGGTAGTGATCATTCCTTTCTGACGCGCTTCCGCAAGCACAAATTGCAATTCGGCAAACGTCATGATCAATGCTCTTGGCGCCGCGGCATCCGGCGGAGCCTGGTTGGGATCGTTACATACCAAACATGCAAACGTATACCCTACTCTTGATACGCCCTGCACTCCGCCATTGTAAGCCAGTGCATCCACATCACTTAGCCCATTAGGTACTCCTTTTATTTCAGGATTACCACCGGAAACAGAAGTCTGGGTAGGTCTTCCAAATACTTTGATCCGGGGATCACTCAATGCTGTCAACCGGTCAGTCAGTGTTTTACTTACCCTGAACTCATCAAATGAACCAACGCGGCTTCCATATAACGGCCATTGATTGGGCGCGGCTGAGAAATATTTTAATTCGCCATTGTCACCATTGCCGGTAAATACCGGGTTATTAACAGGATCGCCTACGATCGCCTGCATATCGGCATTCACATTTTTCTTTTTGGAGATCCGCAACAGGTAACGGAGACGAAGCGAGTTAGCCAACTTTCTCCATTTGGCAATACCACTAACACCACCGCCATACAGTATATCTCCATTCAAATTCGTTCCTGCGGTAGCCAGCACCTCATTCGCTTTTTTAAGATCGGCAAGTATACCGTTGTAGATATCTTCCTGTTTGTCATACACGGGTTGATAAACTCCATCTGTTTTTGCTTTTCCGGCTTCGGTGTATGGCACATCGCCGTACGCGTCTGTCACCAGGGAGAACATCCATGATTTAAGGATCAGGGCTACTCCGTAATAAGGATTCGTCGCGTCGCCTTTTACTTCGGTGAATATGTTCTGCAGGTTGCGATAATTACCATATACGGTATTCCAGATATCATTCCTTTCATTCCAGCCATACCTGTCTTCATTCACAAACTGGATCTTTGCATGATGTTGTACTACAATATTACCGATGCCCCAGGCCTCATTTACCTGGCGGTCCATCATACTTTTAATCACCCCGCTTAACAACAGATCGGGAGTAACAGCTGTTGGGTTGTTCTTATTTGTATTGGTATCAGAAAAATCTTTTGTGCAGGCACTTGCAAAACAAGGCAAACGTACCGGTATCATTATCTTAATCAGTTTCATGTATGTATTTTTTATAAGTGATAGGATTATAATTTGAAACTGAGATTTAATCCATAGCTGCGTGAAGAAGGCAAACTCATATTCTCAATGCCCGGTAATGCGGTACCACCGGAATAAGACATTGTTTCAGGATCTATATGGGGTACATTGTCCCAAAGGAAAAGATTTCTGCCTACCAGAGAAAGCGTGACTCCGCGGAAAGGTAGTTTGCCAAAGATCCTGTCAGGAATGGTATAACCGATCTGCAACCCGTTCTCCACATCTGCAGGGTCTGTATTCTCAATGGTCAATACTGATAATTTGTCCATATGCCCGTACGCATTGGAAATAGCCGGGCTCATTTTTGGACGAAACAGCATTTGCATTTTTTTTACAAAGGCCCAGAATCCAAAACCAATGCTGAGGAAAAAGCCGGATAAAATACCATGGGTGTATTTAGTATAGATCAGTTCTTCTTTTGCTACAGCTT
>CAZGSG010000248.1:0-8735 GCA_964528095.1 uncultured Terrimonas sp. | reverse complement strand
GACCATTGATGGCGGGTATATTGCCGCAGGTTATTCCACATCTACAGATGCTGATGTTACCGGCAATCACGGTAACGAAGATTACTGGGTGGTTAAGCTTGGCGTTAGCACACTGCCGCTTCACCTGCTTTCCTTTTCTGCCTTTAAGCAAAACGAAAATGCGTTGTTGCAATGGCAAACAGCCGATGAAATGAATACATCACACATTGAAATTGAACGTAGCAATAATGACCTTGATTTTAAAAAAATCAGCACTGTTTCTGCTGCCAACAGTAGCGGCACACATCAATACAGTTTTACAGACAATGCACCTGCAAAAGATATTAATTACTATCGCCTGAAACTGATAGATATTGATGGCCGATATACTTATAGCTCCATAGCCAAAGTAATATTTGAAAAAAATGACGAAGACTTAATGGCGTTTCCTAATCCGGCAGTTAATACAATCACCATAAAGTATACCGGTGACCAAAAAAAGATACAGCTTACCATATTCGATCTTGCCGGCCGGCCGGTCATGTTTAAAGAACTGAATAATCAAAGTATATGGCAGGCAAATGTGTCTGGCCTTGTAAAAGGAACATACACGATACAGCTTAATGATGGGGCAAAACAATCATTTGTAAAATTGATAAAGCTGTAACTAAGGCTGCAGGATTAATAAGACATCTAACCTTTTATCTGTCATTTGGTCTGACTTTTCTGAATATCAATACGGTTCACTGAAAAAATATGTTTCATTGTAAGGCCTTTGCAGTAAAGTTGTATCATACGCATAAAAACATCGCCTGGACTACCCTCGTATTTGTCTTTAGTACTATAAAAGCCGCAAGCATAATATGGTTAAAGTTCTGGATCAAGTGAGACCCACTAAGGTTCTTCTATTTAATTTCTAAAATCATTGCCGTTTTTCCTGAAATTGTCAGGCTATTTTCTACGTTTAGTTCTTTGTCAGAAATTATATCGTATGCTTTAAATTTGTTGGAAATCATTTCAGAATACCTGTTCATATCAAGGGTTACACTTTCATTGTTTTTATTCAATAAAACCATGATTTTTTGTTCATCGTTATAACGGAAATAAATGTAAACATCATTTTTTTGAGGTGCATAATGCTTAAATTTCCCTTTTGCTATCGCAGTATTTGTTTTTCGCCAATTGAGTAATTTTGAAAAATATTTTTTTGCTTCTTTTTCTGTGTCAGTTAGTCCTTTCTCGGTTTCAGCATTTTTTAAATCATCTTTCCAACCGCCATAAAAATCACTTCTTCTTTGACCGTCACTTCCTGCTTTTTCGTTGGTCATTAAAATTTCTGTTCCATAAAAAAATTGAGGAATGCCACGCATTGTCATATACATGGCAATGCCAAGTTTCCAATTATCAAAATTGTTGTTAAGTCTTGAGTAAAACCTGTCTAGATCGTGATTGTCCGGGAAAATTAATTGATCGTCAGGATGTGGAAACTGATAGTCCTGGGCTATTCCCTGATAAGTATCCCTCCAGGTAGAAAACCAATTGTCTGTTTTGTTCAAGCTCGAAATGATATTATCATTCAATAAAAAATCCATTGTTGTGGGTAAGTAACTTTTATAGCCATCAAAATTCGTTTTGTCTTTTTGCCAATAAGAGGTATGGGCAACAATTCTGGACATTTCTTCACCTACGATATTAAAATTAGGATATTCATCAAGAATTGTTTTTGTCCAGAGTGCTAAAAAATCTTTGTCAGCATATGAATAGGTGTCTTCTCTGAAACCTGATATACCAGCATATTCTATCCACCAAATTGTGTTTTGAATGAGATACTTAGCCATTAAAGGATTACGCTGATTTAAATCTGCCATATGACCATCAAACCAACCATCCGTATATTCTTTCTTATCAATTTCCGTTGCATAGATATCCGTTATGGTTGTCTTTAAATGATTGCTCCTTGTTTTTGTATCAGGAAAATTAACCCAGTCTTTGCCTGGTAAATCTTTAATAAAATAATATTCCGTACCACAATGGTTTAGTACGACATCCCATACTACGCCGATGTTTCTTTTATTTGCTTCCTGAACTAATTCTTTGAATTGTTCGTTGGTTCCAAAACGAGGGTCAATTTTGTAAAAATCAGTACCGGCGTAACCATGGTAAGAATAATTTGGTTCATTATTTTCAATCAATGGGGTGCTCCAAATTTGTGTAAAGCCCAAAGATTTAATATAGTCTAAATGATTAATGATCCCTTGAATGTCTCCACCGTGCCTTTTGTCTTCGTCTTTTCTGTCTACTATCTTTTCATTTAATGTTGGAATTATATCGTTTGTAGCGTCACCATTGGAAAACCTGTCAGGAACAATTAGGTAGATGGCATCTTTTTGTGTGTAGCTCTGCCTATCTGCACTATTTTTTTGCCGGGCAAGTAATGGAAAATCCTTTGTTATAAATGTTCTACTGCCTTTTTTAAATTCTATTCTTGCATTTCCGGCGGGCGTTTCGGCACTAATTTCCAGGGTAATAAACAAGTAATTTGGATTTTCTACTTTTTCGGTTTTTAAAATTTTAACTCCCTCATATTTTATAGAAGGTTCTAAATTTTGGATTTCTTTACCGTAAACTAATACAGTAACCTTATTAAATTTCATTCCAACCCACCAATTGCCTGGTTCAATTCTACTAATGGTTTGCGCTTCTGAAAACAATGGGACCATTAGTAATAATAGTATCCAAATCTTGTTTTTTTGTTGTATCATAAGAATATACTAGGAGTTGTTTGATATCTCGGTGTCAACCTGCTATTTCAGCTAACTTTGTATTTACGAAAAAAACCAATTTTCTTTTTTTGATATCTAAATTTTCAAAGTGTTGTTAAAAAATGATTCGAGTCGGTTCGAATCCAGTAGTTACATTGTTTTTGGAAACATATATAATGGTCTAGAGCTTGCCGAAGTGGGGGAAATCAGGGCCCTTCAGCTCAACCCATGTACTAAATATAAATTGAAAAACTGAACTTGAGTCTTGTTCTTCAGCCCCTTTCTGGAAAACCCCTGCTGGCGGCAGTTATGTCTTCGGGTCGTACTTTGTGTTATAACCTGGATTTATATCTGGTCTTAATGCATTTGGATAATTAAAGTCTGTCTTTATGTTTACAGATGTTTGTTTAACCATTTTAAAAACTTCGTACGGGTCTTCAATTGCACTCCAACTGTCATAAAGTTTTGTAGTATTTCCCTCGTCCGTTTGTGTCCTGCCGCTAAAAAATCTAATTGTCCCAACATTATACATTTTCTCTACAATGCTAACAGTAACTTCTATGTCAGAAATTTTATCATAGTCAATTGTTTTAAAGTCTGTACCAATAAAACCTGAACGCATCATTACTCTTTTGTCTGAATATGAATATGCCGTGTTTGAAAAAGAAAATATCTTTTTAAAAAAAGTAAAAAGTCCCGCACTCAATGGAATGAGCCCAAAGAGCCAAAAATATGATGGTGGATTATTGTCACCGTTTGAATCCCAATTTTTTGCTGTCAAAAGCCACACAATTGCAAATCCAATCGTAACGATTCCACCTAAAACGCCTGTAAAAATAAAAGGAATGAATTTAGGTTTTCCCGTCCAAAGAATTTCTTCTTTGTCATCTTTTATACTTTCAAATTCTGGCAATAAGTTCTTGTCGTTTGTCAAAGCCATAAATTTCAGGGTGTTTGATTTATAATTGCCAACAAGGAGCAGGTATTGCCGATGGCAGGGAACTTTATATTCGTCCGCCCGGAACTGCTACCTAGTTTTTTGATAAAGTTAAATAATAAGAACTAAAACTGGGCTTTATCCGTCAGACCCCGAACCGCAGTACAGCAAAGTTACCGCAACGGCGGTCTTTTCTTTTACGCATACTCTGCATTTCGGGCAGGCTTCGCCGGACGAAGCCCGATATGAGTTCGCTATTTGTACAGGGGAGGCGACTAAACAAGAGCAACACTGTAAAGAGCTGTTTTTTTATGCCTTATTACGCATACGTATTACAAAGTCTAAAAGATAAGAAGTATTACATCGGAAGTACTTCAGATTTAAATGAGCGACTGAATTTTCATAATGCCGGACTTTAACGATCAACACGAAACAGAATACCTTTCCAGTTGCTATTCGTTGAAGAATATTCATTAAAACAAGAGGCAGCCCAATTGATTGTCGCATGTCTCACGCAATCATTTTGTAGCCTTTACCATGCACATTTACAATCTTAACAGCCGGATCAGCGCTTAATCTCTTCCGGAGTTTGGATATCAAAACGTCCACATGGCGGGTGATCACAAACCCAAAACTATTCTCAAAGGAAATCCGGAATGTGTTTTCATTGACTGTTTTAACCGGCAATACCCGGGACCTCGAATCTTTGGAATGAAGCAACACCTGGCGCCCGATATTACGAAGCAAAATCTCCAGGTGTTTATCAGGATGCTCGTTTTCCTTTTTTTACAAAGACCATAGCAATTCCTATCATGGATATTGAAAGGACGGCGAATAAGAAATATTGTTCCTGCTGATAATGCTGAACTTAAACCATTCATGTAAATCCTATTTTAAACAACATTTACATTGTTTTACAAGCTTTTTACACTCTTTCTGGCTGCGCTGACAGTAAAACGGATAGGTTTGTCAACTATGAGAAAAATTAGTTTAGCGGTCCTTTTGTTCCATTGGCTTACAACAGTCACCGCACAGCAGCATTATTCTAAAGCCATAAACGAACAGATCGCCCTGGTGGAAACCAATCTATCGGGAGGCTTGGTTATCGACGGTAAACCGTTTACCCTTGCTGAACGGATGAAACATTACAACGTGGCGGGATTAAGTATCGCTGTTATCGACAATTACCAAATTGTGTGGGCCAAAGGGTATGGTTATGCTGACAAAAAAGAAAACAGGAAAGTAACTGCCAATACCCTGTTTGAACCCGGATCCATCAGTAAGTCACTAAACGCCGTTGGTATCTTACAACTGGCGCAGCAGGGAAAGCTGGATCTTAACCAGGACATCAACCAGTACCTGGTCAACTGGAAATTCCCTTATGACACCGTGTCCCATGGCAAGAAAATTACAACCGCCCAATTGCTCAGCCACACCGCAGGCCTGGGGGTTCATGGTTTCCCCGGTTACCACCGGGATAGCGCCATTGCAGCGGTCACTGATATTTTAGACGGCCGGGCTCCTTCCAACACAGGAGCCGTACGATCGATACAAGAACCTGGTAAGGAATCCCGCTATTCCGGCGGAGGCATCCTTATAACGCAACAAATGCTTATCGACCTTACCAAGCAACAATATGAGCAATACATGTATGAGCATGTGCTCCGGCCACTGGGAATGACCAATAGTTCTTACAATCAGCCCCCTGCAGTCAGCCAACGAAAAAATCTCGCAACAGGATATAGAAGCAACGGCAATGAGGTCCCGGGAAAATTTGTTGTATATCCGGAAAAAGCGGCGGCCGGATTATGGACCACACCGACAGATATATGCAAATACATTGTTGAAATGCAGCTGGCTTACCAGGGAAAATCATCAAAGCTGTTGAACCAGGAAATGGTGAAATTGCATTTAACGCCCTACAAAAATGATGTGGCAATGGGCACCTTCATACAGAATAGGAACGGCGAAAAGTACTTCGATCATACTGCCAGTAACGAGGGGTTCACAGGTTTATTCATTGGCGGATTAACAAATGGAAAGGGAACTGCGATATTTGTAAATTCAGATGACGGGGCCATTTTATTCGAACTGGTTAACACCATAGCACTGGCATACAATTGGGCGGGTTTCGATAAACCTGAACAAATAACCACTGTGCAGGTAAACGACACGCTCACCTCGAAATACATCGGTTACTATATAACAGACGGAATATTTTCAGAAGTGAAAAAAGAAAAAGATGGGCTTTACTACTGGATTGATGGCGTCAGCAGCAAAATGCATTTTACATCGGAGAAACATTTTCGCAACCTCGAATTCCCGAGCGCAAAGACCTTTATTTTCGATAGCGCCGGGGCAGTAAGCGGTTTTTCAAGAACGGTGAATGGCCAACCGCGTGTACCCGGACAAAGGATAACCATTTTAGATACGCTGAAACCGAAACCCGGGCAATGGAGTTTTTTTGGTCGTCATTTGCTGGAAACTAAAAATTACGACAGGGCGATTGGCTTTTTATCGAAGGGTTTGGTGAGCGAATCTTCAGATTCGTCGCTGATAAAAAACTTAGCTCACTCGTATCTCTTTAAGGGTGATTTCACCAAAGCGATTGAACTATATCAACAATATTTAAAGTCAGGGCACGCTGGGAATGAATTAATCAAAAGTTTGACCAATGATTTTGACTATTTCCGCAATGCGGGGTTTGACCATTCAGTGATAAAAAAGGCAAGCGAGATACTTTTACTATAGGATAAATACATAAAATAACCTTTATTATGATAGTTTTTCAGACGCGGTATTATAGGGTGAGTACCTTCTGTAAAATTAAAAAGACAGATCAGTTGATCTGTCTTTTTAAAATCTGTTTATTAAAATCGATTTACTTCTTTTTTTTACACGCCAAATGTAATTGCAAACCGACATTTACCGGAATATAGAACCTTGAATATTCACTTGTGTAGTCATAGCCTGTTGAGGAAGAAGGCCTGTATTCATACTCTGTTTTACTTTTACCATAATTGAAACCGATACTTGCATAGAAACCAACCGTGGTATTTACAAAATGTTCATACCCCAAAGCCAGCCCTGCATTCCAGTCGCCTTTTGGCTTTGTTTTGGTTTCACTGCTGGCCCCGGAACTGGTTTTACTTTCGCTTTTTCCACCCGCAATTCCGTACTGTACATTCGCCTGTACAAACGGCATTCCCTTGGGGCTGCCGCCAAAATAATAACGGGCCAGCGGGCCAATATAGATAGAAGGCTGGGTGGATTTACTGTCACTGGTTGTAGATGAAGAAGTGTTGCTGCTATTACTTTTTGAAGTATAGAAACTGACACTTACCGAACCACCAACGGCCAGGTTATCTTTGATGAACCAGGCAATATTAGGGTTAATGCTGATGGAGAAGGAACTGCCATCACTGTTGTATACAGTTGGCGTGTTACTGTAGGTTGTTTTACTGTCGCTGTTGGTATAGCTGAAAGAACCAAGGCTTACGCCAACTAAAGTATTTCCTTTTTCAGTTTGAGCTGTGGCAGCGATCAAGGCTAAACAGCAAACGAAGGATAAGGTAATTTTTTTCATATATTTTTATTTGAAAAATATAACCTTGCAAAATCGTTTACAATACTAAAAATGTAGTAGTTATTTTTTTAGCAAGTTTATGCCATTTTGGGCCTGTACCCATATTTACCCCTCACCCAGCATACAGGCTGTGTGAAAAACAACCAAAGCTCTTGTACCGGAATAGAATAACACGATCTGAATTTAATTAAGTCTTTTATGGATTCAGGTATTTATTTTTTTGCTACGATCTTAATATCGAATTCAATGGAATCCGACATAGTTTGATCAGCTAAAAGAGCATAGAACTTCCCCGATTTATAACGGACATCCCATTTTGTCCGATCAATGGTCAGCTTGCCATTCGCTTTTACAATTCCATCCTTAACTTCCATTTTGGCTGGAAAAGTAACTGGGTGTGTGATGCCTTTAATCGTTAGATTTCCGGTAATTTCTACATTCTCACCATTCTCTGTTGTAACCCTGGTAATTACGATTGTAGAAACGGGAAATTTTTTAACATCAAAAAAATCAGGATCTTTTAAGTGATTAATAAGGTTATTATCACTCCCATGGGCTTCATCTTCAATTGTACTCATGTCGACTTCAACTGTTCCTCCCACAAGTTGACCGTTTTCAATCATCAATTCACCCCTTGATATATAGACGTACCCTGTATGACTGTTTGCACCAATTAGCATAGAACCTTTCCATGTTACAACGCTTTCCTTCGTATCTACTACAAGATATTTCTCATTCCCAACATGTAAGGATAAAGAGTTTGCCGGTGCGTTGTTTTTATTTACCTCTTTTACAGGTCCACGGCAACCAAAGAAAAAAGGGGCAATCATTAAAATTAAGTAAGTGATTGATAGTTTGTTGTTCATACCACAGAAGTTATATTGATTAATAATAATTGACAAGTGATTTTAAATTAGCTATACACATTATTGCTGACCCTCTTTACTTTTAAAGTCCGTGATGGTCTTTCCATCATAACGATACACTCCGTTCATAGATCCAAACCAAATACTTCCATCGTCAGCTTCCAAAATCCCGCAAAGCATTTTTTCCATTGACATTATTTCGGTTACAGCGGGCTTTTTATTGTACAGGGACCTTTGATCATAACGGGAAAGTGTCCAGATCCCGACCCCATTAGGATTTACTGCACCAGTAGTCCAGATGTTTCCTTTCTTATCTTCTATTATAGCAGAAGCCCCCTTCTGATTAATTTTGGTAAAGGCGCTGCCGTCATAGCGCCAAAGAGCATCTTCAACGAACAAAATATTGTCTTTTTTATCTTTGATGATCGACCCACCGAACCAAATATTGCCTTTCCTATCTTCGATTATCGATCTAACGTTGTTAAAGGCTTTACCGTCTTTGTTTTTGAAAACGGTAAATCTTTTTCCCTGCCCGACGGGCAGGCTGGTATCATAAAAACAAGCCTCGCCCCTTGTGCCAATCCATAATTTCCCGGTTTTGTCTT
>CAZGSG010000247.1:0-8831 GCA_964528095.1 uncultured Terrimonas sp. | reverse complement strand
AAAAATGGATCATGGTCTTTCCGGCTTCCCGGTATCTCCTGCAATTCAAATGGAGATCCGGGTATGCCGGAGAGACAAATACAAAGCAGCACTCAGCTTTAACAGATCTCCGGCATCAGAACCGATGTAAACCGAGTAGCATGGCATTGCAGTTAGCAAGAATCCTATGATTTAGCTTTATCAATAAGAGCAACTACCAGATAACAGATAAATCAGTTTCACCCGGGCATTTCACCGCGTAGACGGACTTGCATACGAAAGTTTCCCCCAAAACTACTTGCAATGAAAAAGTTTACACTGCTATCCCTTCATTTATTCATTTGTGCAGCTTCAATGGCACAACCGTTAATGGCTCACGCTCAGAACATCAATTTGTCTTTTAAAAATGCGCCACTTGAAAAGGTATTCAACGAGATAGAAAAACAATCGGATTATAAATTCATATACTCCCCCGCTTTGATTGAAAATTCTAAAATCAGTATTGAGGTAGCCAATGCCAAAATTGAAAAGGTATTGAGCTTGATATCGCAAGATCAGCCGCTTTCTTTTGATAGAGAGCGGAATTATATTATTGTGGCTCCCAAAAAAAATACCGATTCAAAGGAAGCGGGCGAAAACCCAATTGAGGTAACAGGAAAGGTGACGAATGAAAAAGGAGATCCGGTAGCAGGCGCTACAGTGTCTGTCCGGGGCAGTAACAACTCCACTGCTACAGCAGCGGATGGAACTTTTCTTATACAGGCAGCAAGTGAAAAATCTATGCTGATGGTAACAAGTGTAGGTTATCAGGCGCAGATAGTTAAGATCACGACCAGCGGCGTGATCAATATAAAATTAACTGTGACGGCACAGGAAATGAAAGAAGTGATTGTATCAACGGGTTACCAAGACATGGCACAGGATAAAACAACTGGAAGCTATGTAAAAATAGACAATAAGCTTTTCAATAGAAAGGTATCTGCAAATGTGTTGGATAGGTTATATGACGTAACAAGTGGGTTACAAAACCTTCAACCAGGAGTTGGCGGAGGCAATCGAATTCAGATCAGAGGAGTCAGTACAATTAACGCAAATACTAATCCATTAATCGTTGTTGATGGTTTCCCATATACTGAAAACGCTGGTTTAACAACCAGTTTTGATATAAATAAATTGAATCCAAACGACGTTGAATCGATTACAGTATTAAAAGATGCTGCAGCGGCCTCCATATGGGGAGCCCAAGCAGGAAATGGAGTAATTGTAATTACCACAAAAAAAGGAAAATTCAAACAACCACTAAGCATCCAAATTAATATGAATGTTACTGGAGGCGAAAAGCCTAACTTATTCAAGCTACCGGTCATGACTCCAAAGGAAGTGGTTGATCTCCAACAAAAACTATTTGGAGATAGTATTTACAATGCATACGATGATATTTATCCAATTTTCGGAATACTCCCTGCATTACCTGAAGTTGTCGAGCTACTACTTGCCGCTCGCAAGGGAAAAATCACCAAAAAAGAAGCCCAGGAAAAGATTTCATTGCTGTCTAATAATGACACGAGAGATGATATCAAAAAATATCTATTAAGAAACAGCATTAACGAACAATTCTCCATAAGTATTTCCGGAGGTTCTGACAAAGCAAATCATTATGCCTCATTTGGATTTGACAATATTAAACCAAATGCAATAAATCATAATTCAAACCGATTTACTTCAAGACTAGAAAGCACATTCAGGCCAATCAAAACTCTAATCATAAATGGTTACATTACATTCTCTCAATCCAAAAACCAAACTAATGAAATCAACTACAGTAAGTATGTAACCTCCTTCTCTTATTCAAGACTAGTTGACGATAAAGGAAATCCTATTCCAGTTCCTGCTCTATACAGAATGCCTTATGTCGATACAGCTAAATATCCAGCACTTCTTGATTGGCACTTAAATCCCATTGAAGAACTAAACCACAATTCCGCTACATCAAACAATACAGATATTCGCGCAGGTGGAATGATTCAATACACAATTGTTCCAGGATTGACTGCTGAAGCAAAATATCAGTATATGCGCATCTTTGCAGAAGATATAAAAGAAAATGGAATTGAAAGTTTTTATACCAGAGATCTCATAAATAAGTACATGTACAGGTCGATGGGTAATGATAGCTTTCCTATCCCTAAAGGTTCTATTATTGATAAATCAAGTTATCCGAAGATATCTTGGAATTTCAGAGCCCAATTAAATTATAGTCGCCAAATAAACAAACACGAATTTAATTTATTAGCAGGTCTTGAAACTAGTGAATCAAGAAGCAACTATTCTAATGAAAGAATTTATGGCTACAATCCCAATACAGGAACATATGCAACCCAGATAAATTATGTAAGACGCTACCCTATTCGACCAAGCATTTTTACTACAGATCAAATTCCCCAATCAAGTTCGGGATTAATCGGTGAAACCACAAGTAGAATAAGAAGCATCTACTCTAACGGATCATACATTTATGACAATAAATACATTTTTTCTATTAGCGCACGTCAAGATGGAGCAAATCTTTTTGGAGTAAAAACGAATCAAAAATTTCAGCCATTGTGGTCAACAGGAATATCCTGGTTACTTTCCAATGAGAATTTCTACAAATGCAGCTGGCTGCCTATGATAAACCTTAAAATGACTTATGGTTACAGTGGGAATATGAAAAGTAACGCTACCGTGCTTCCTATAATCTCATATTTAGGGAATGATTTCTTAACTGGTTTATTGTCTGCACAAAGCCTTTCAGCACCAAAACCGAAGTTGCGCTGGGAACCGGTAAAAATTATAAATTGGGTTATAAAATTTGAACTATTAAAAAATCGATTAAATGGCTCTATAGATTACTATATAAAGAATGGTCTAGATCTGTTTGGGCCAATTGAAAACGACCCTACAAGTGGAATAGGTCAATATACAGGAAACTATGCATCCATAAAAGGATCAGGATGGGACATCAACTTAAATAGCAATATTAAGATAGGAAGTTTAACATGGGGCAGTAACCTGCTAATTAATATAAACAAAAACAAAGTAACTAAATTTGAAACTGCTCCCACAGCACTTTCATTGATCACAGGAGCTCCGATAACTGGCAACCCTCTATATTCACTTTATAGCATTCCATGGGCAAATCTCAATCCCGAAAACGGTGATCCACAAGGCTACATTGACGGGAAGCCCAGCAGTGATTATTCAGCACTTTCCCTTTTGAAACTAAAAGCTTCAGACCTTCGTTTCCATGGGTCAAGTAGTCCAACTTTCTTCGGTTCCTTTCGAAATTCATTAAATTGGCGCAACCTGGAATTTTCCTGCAACATAACTTGGCAAGCAGGGTATTATTTTAGAAGATCTTCAATTAATTATTCCTATTTATTTAGTGCAATAGGACCTGGCCATAGCGACTATGGTAACCGCTGGATCAATAAAGGAGATGAACTACATACTCAAGTACCATCGTTACCAAAATACGCCAACAATGACAGAGATATGTTCTATAAATATTCATCTATTCTCGTAGAGAAAGGAGATAACGTTAGAGTATCCGATGCTGGATTAAGCTACTCACTGCCCCGCCAAATAACATCAAAACTTTCAATACAATCCATTTCAATTTACTCTTACATTGGAAATCTAAACCTATTGTTATGGACAGCCAATAAGAACTCAATAGATCCCATGTTCATCGATGGAATTCCCAATCCAAAAACTATATCACTCGGAATCAATATTGTATTATAGAAATAATAAATCGTGGCAATTCTATGCATTACAGCAAACATAGTACGATTGTGATTCTCCTTGCAGCTTCAGTCCTATTTTGCAAATGTAAAAAAGGATGGCTCGAGATCAAATCTCAGAAATCTCAAACAACTCCAACAACGCTTTCTGATTACCAAGCTATACTAGATCTTACTCCTATTATGAATGAAAACGAAATTTCAATTGGAGAGATCGCGGCCGACGGACACTATATTACTGATGCTATTTGGAACAACTCGACCTATAGTATTTCAAGAAATGCCTATACTTGGTCTAACACATTCTCATACCCTTTTATGACGGCATGGGATGCCACTTATAACAGAGTGTTTATCTGCAATGTAGTGTTAGAAGGTATTCAAAAAATTAAGACTACCTCAACAGAAGAAAAAAATCAAAAAAACGATATATACGGACAAGCCCTTTTCAATAGAGCCGAAGCATTCTGGAGTCTTTCACAAGTTTTTGCTCTCCCATATAATTCTGTGGACCAAAATCAAAATATGGGCATCCCGCTCCGACTTACGTCTGAAATATATGAAAAATCCCAACGGTCTTCTGTAAAAGAAACATATGAAAGGATCATTACTGATTTGAAGTCTGCTGCAGAACTTCTCCAGGATAAAGCTTTAGTGCCTACTCGTGGCAGCAGAGTAGCAGCTTACGCTTTATTAGCAAGAACCTATTTAGCAATGAGTAGGTTTGATAGTTCCGCATCTTATGCAAACAAAGGGTTATCAATACAAAACACCCTTTTAGATTACAATTTGGTGCCAGAGTCAGATGGCTCCATTTTCGGCGGAAGCAATTTCAACCCAGAAGTTATTTTCTTTAGTACCATGAGTATGTCAGAAATGGACGACTATTTATTTAGCAATTATCTAGTCGATCAGTTATTGTTCAATTTATATGACAACGCTGACCTCCGTAAAACAAGATTTTTTCAGGAGACTGATGGAATTATCCGATTTAAAGGCAACTATCACACAAGTAGCTATCCTCTTTTTTGCGGTATATCCACCGATGAACTTTATTTGATTCGAGCAGAAAACTACGCACGTATAGGCCTAGTTAATGAAGCAATGAAAGATTTAAATGATTTGCTTATTAAAAGATGGAATGAGAATGTAATATTTAAGCCCAAACTTGCGAATACTGCAGAAGAAGCTCTTAATCAAATATTAATTGAAAGGCGAAAAGAACTCATACTTCGGAATTTACGATGGTCTGACATTCGCCGTTTGAACCACGAAAAGGACTACGCAATGACAATCACCAGAAAAATTGGAGGCGCTTCTTTTTCGATAGAACCCAACAGCTACAAATTCACATTTCCCCTACCAGACAATGTTCTCTCTAAATCAGGAATGCCTCAAACCACCGGCTGGTAATTATTATTGACCATACAATTTCTGAAACAGATGAAGAAATTTCTCAAATACCTATGTGTAATACGGCTTTTATTCAGTTCAATCATACTTTTTCCTCAACTTCCGGTTACTCAGCTTCTAAAACAAGGTGATTCCATGCCCGATATCGAACTATCGAACATGTACAATTATCCACTCAAAAAATTGAATTTATCAAATCTAAAAGATAAGCTGATAATCTTAGATCTTTGGAATATGACATGCGGGCCTTGCATTAAGGGATTTCCTAATCTGGAAAAATTACAGGAAAAATATGGTGAGTCAATTCAAATAATACTAGTAAATCCATTAGACTCTAAGGAATTCTTGAAAAACTCAGGCTTCCCTGGGAATACAAAGTCAACAATTCTCTCCAAAACAAAACTACCCATTGCAATTGACGAAGCGAAATTCCTTAAGTTGTTTTCTATCAACGGTATGCCTTACCAAGTTTGGATAAACAATGGAATAATAGCGGGTCTCACAACGGGTAGTAGTGTAACAACAGATCAAATTAACAACTTGCTTGAAGGAAAAGGTTTTCAAGGAAGTAGTAATATTTCTATGGAAGATTTAGGACTAGTAGATGATGCCATTAGTAATAGTAATTCATCAGTTCTTCAATTGAAAAGTAAGATACTAGCCGATAACCTACTGTTCTCCTTTATAATAGCAAAAAACATTGGCGGCAAAGGCTTCGCAGGACTTATTTACGACTCAGCATCAAATAAGATTATTGGCCTGAGAAACTCTCATACATTAATACATCTTATTGCAGATTGCTTTGACGACTTTAATATATACCAAAATCCGGATAAAATTGTATTAGAGGTTGAAAATCCAGAAACGTATATATATCCACGAAGCTTAACAGACGAGCAAAAAACAAAATGGAATAAAGAAAACGTATACTCATATGAGATTAAGCTACCGTTAACCAAAATGACAGGAGTCGCGCCTTCAGATTTCCTCCTAATAAGAGAAATCATATTAAGAGAGTTGGAATTATATTTTGGCATCAAAGCAAGCATTGAAAAAAGAAGGGTAAAGTGCAGAATATTAGTAAAAAAAAGTAAAGAAGAAAGACTTTCAACTAATGCAGAGAACTATTATTACCAACCATACGGATCAATTGGAGACGAAGGGATTTTATTTCAAAAAGGGAATATTAATTTATTAACTGAAGAAATTCGTCAAGCCCTAGTTTCATATCCAGTTATGCCATTTCTGAATGAAACTGGTATTCCGGAAAGCAAACAATTTGACATAACGATTAACTCTTCCCTTAAAAACGTCATTAAGTTAAAAGAGGCATTATTACCATATGGATTAGACATAATTGAAGAATATAGAGAGTTAACAATGTTAGTCATCAAAGAGCAGAAAGGAAACTTCGACAAAAAATAACAACATGAAACAACTGCTTCTTTTTTTACTTGTAATGATGAATATGATCGCTGTATGTCAACAAAGTCAAGGATTTATTATTAGTGGAAAAATTTGTGACCTGCCAGATTCGTCTATAATCTCTTTAACTAAGTATAGTAGCTCTGAAAATAAGATGAAAATAGCTTTTCAAACCTATTCAAAAAACGAAGAATTCAAATTGGAAGGGAAAATTCCCAGAGAAGGTGAAGGTTTTACATTAACAATAAAAGTTGACTCCTCCCTCATTGATGCACTCCCATTCAGCAATAAGATTAAGACCAAACAAATTCCAGCAATTGAACTCCTATTAGAGAATACTCACATTATGATTTCAGGCTCACTTCAAAGCCTATTAATATCTGATTCCCCTGATAGTATATCAATATCGGGATTACCTTCACATATTGATTGGACGGCTTATAAAAATAATAAAGAGAAAATTGATCGATTAGAAAATCAGTTAACAGAAACAGCTTATTCAGAATACATGTTGGACAACGATGTCACTAATTACAATAAACGAATAATAGAAATACGGCAATTGAGTAGCGTATTCATAAAGTCATGGATAGAAGCCAACCCCAATTCTTTACTAACCCCATTAATCTTATTAAAAGTTGATGAGGAGGTAAAATGGAAGCGGGAAAAATATAATTCTCTATCTGAACATGTAAAACTTAGCAAATACGCGATTGATCTACTTGAACTATTAAGGATTGAGGAAAGACTTATTGCAGGTTCGATAGCACCCGTATTTGAAATTTGCTCAGAGACTGGGCTCCATCTTAATCCAATGAAAATTTTCTCCGATAATGAATTGACATTAATTGACTTTTGGGCTAGTTGGTGTGGACCTTGCAGAGGAGAATTCAAAAATCTACTTCCCGTTTTCTTTAAATACAATAAATATGGGTTCAATATACTAGGTGTTTCAATTGATGAAAAGGAAGCCGATTGGTTGAATGCACTCAAAAATGAAAAACTGCCATGGTTAAATGGAAGATCATTAAACAAAAATGAATTATTAAGAACTTACAATATAAAACAAGTTCCATTATCCATCCTAGTAAACAAAAAGGGAGAAATATTGCTTAAAAATCCTTCTTCTGAAGAATTATTAATGGAATTAGAAAAGATAACCATTACTAAAAATAAAAATTGGCAAAATTGAAACCCAATATAATCCTACTTAGTTTAGCTTTCATCTCAACTTCAATACTTGCACAAAATCGCACTAGCGCTGATATGGAAACACAGCTACTTAGTTTCATATCTAAACAAAAAATTAAAAACCATGTGTATTCTCTTGCATCACAGAAAATGGGAGGAAGATTATATGCTAGCCCGGAAGAAAAAAAAGCTGCAGTCTATATTAAGAAAAAATTTAGACAAGCCGGTCTCCGCCCAGGAGCAAATGGAAAATGGCAACAAATAATCAAACTCTTTGAAGATAGTGTCGTAGAAGCTAAAATATCGATTGGTACGTATCATTTTAAATTAGGGACAGATTTTAGTTACAACCGCTATAATATTCGCGAATTAAAAAACATATTCATTACCGATGAGGAAGTAATTTTCGTCAAACATGGAATCCAAAACGACACACTTGATGACTATAAAAATTTGAATGTCAAAAACAAAATAGTCATGGCATTCAATGGTTCTTCAAATGACAAATATGGGTATGGGTTCAATTACATCGACAAAGTAGAAATTGCTTCAAGGAATGGGGCCAAACTCATTTTGATTATTGATGACTTCAGAGTAGCTGATCTTTTTGATAGAAGGGAACAAAAGTTAAATCAGACTTTTACATACCGCTTAACCAATTAAAGCTGATTGAATCACCCATCGCAACAAATTTACCAGAACTTTCTGAAAATGATGAGCAGGCGTTTTTAAGTGAAGAGGAGCAAGAAGAGTTAGATTTGCTGCAAACGACAAAATCACGAATTTTACTTGATGCTGAAGAAATTGCCGAAAAACAAATTAGTCAGGCTATGTCAGAAGCAGAAGCATTAAAAGAAAAAGCATCGCTTGAAATCGAGCAATGGTGGCAGGAACGCCGTAATGACGATGATCAGACGATTGCGGATGCGAAGAATAATGGATATGAGGCAGGTTATCAGCAAGGCGTCTTAGAAGCAGAAGCGTTCATTAAAGCTTCTTATGCGGATATGATTAGTGAATCCAAACGATTCTTGATCA
>CAZGSG010000246.1:0-8872 GCA_964528095.1 uncultured Terrimonas sp. | reverse complement strand
TTATTTGCACCAAATAGTATCTTCGAACAAAGTGAAAGCTATGTCCCAAGCTACTATCAGCCTATTCCTGGATACACGCAATGAGAAGGCAAACGGGCGATTTCCGGTGAAATTGACCGTTTATTTTCAGCAAGACAAGAAGCGATATGGTATTGGTATTGATCTTACCGAAGATGAATGGAAGAAAATCAATGCTGCCAAACTGAAGGATCTGGACCTTAAAGAGGTACGGTTAAGACTCGATGCTGTGGTGCAAAGAGCGGCCGGAATAGTTAAAGGGATGAATGATTTTTCCTTTGCCGAGTTTGGGGATTTGTTTTTTGGAAAAAAGGAACTAAGGGCGAAAAACTCCTTCATTACATTATTCAAAGAATACATTGCAAACCTAAAGGCTGAGGAACGAATTGGGACAGCAGCTTCTTACAATACCACTTTGAATTCTCTGCTGGAAATAAAAAAGAACATTGGAATTCTAGAAATTACTCCCGCATTCCTGAAGCAATACGAAGCTTACCATCGCACGAAAGGGAATTCTGATACAACTATCGGCATCAATATGAGGAATATTAGAGCGGTTGTCAATAAAGCGATATCTGAGAAACTTTTGCCTTCAGATAAGTATCCGTTTAAAGGGTATGCAATCCCATCTGGACAGAATGTAAAAAAAGCACTAGACTGGGAGTCTATTCAGAAGCTATTAAACTATCAGCCGACTGACGAGAAAAAGGAAAGAGCATTTGATTTCTGGTTGTTCAGTTATTTGTGCAATGGTATGAACATGGCAGACATTGCATATCTACAGAAAAATAATGTCGATATCGAATTCCTTCAATTCAGAAGAAGGAAAACAATTCGGACAAGAAAGAAAGATCAGCGCCCCATTAAAGTAGCATTACATTCAAGAGCACGCAGCATAATTGAAAAATATGAGACAAAAGATAACCCCTTTCTTTTTGCAGTACTTGAACCAGGACTATCGTCAATTACCGAACGAAATAGAGTTCAAAGATTAGTGAAGTTCGTAAACAAGCAAATGAAAGAGATTGCAAAGGAAATTGAAATCCAGATGGGGCCGAATTATACTTTAACTACTTATGTAGCCCGACATTCTTTCGCTACTCGACTAAAGCGGAAGGGAGCTTCGACTGATGAAATCAGCGAGTATCTTGGGCATGCCAGTGTTGAGACAACTAAAAATTATCTGGATAGCTTTGAAGACGATCTATTAAAAAGAAGAAGTCAGTGGCTAACAGAAGAAAATTAATTGATAAACCTCCAGGCCTTGCCTTACTTTATACCAACACTGCTCAAGACTTTATTCTGAATCTGTTAATCAGTGGGTCGTTGGTTCAAGTCCAACAGGGGGCTGAGAAGTAATGAGGTAAAATGGTCGCCAGTGGCAGCCTTTTTGCTTTTTTCAAACAATTTGCGAACGTTTTGTGGGAGGGCGAGAATGAGCTAATGTTACTAAACTATCAGATATTTTATAGCCCCTTTAACAATTAGTGACTTTTACGCTAACTCCAGTTAAACACCCTCAATGAATATTCTTTTTCACATTTCCATGCTCTTCAATGATCGAGTTCGATGATATTTTCTTCTCTTTCCTAAGTAATTATTAACCGAAATTCAAGCTATATTAGTATAACGCGCCTATTGCAAATGTCAATGGAATTGGTTGCTTTTTATGCCCATAAACAAATACAAAGCTTAGTATATGTCATTTTACGAAACAATAGAAGAGCGATTATTACAAATTTCCGAAGGGGAATTCCACCGAATATGCGATGGATATTTACGCGTGAATTTTGGCCCAGACGTACAAAGTATTGGAAAAGCTAAAGGAAAACAAAAAACGAAAAAAGGTAAGCCAGATGCTTATTGTGTAGTGAATGGCCGCTATATCATTGCGGAATACACTACTACAAGCCCACAGAATTTAAGCACTTTCGAGAAAAAAATCTGGAAGGATTTTACAGACAGTTTTAATCTAACTGCACATAATATAAAAATCGAGGATGTTTACGAGATCGTAGTTATTTGCAATTCAGATGTGCCAATTAAGCTAGATAAAAAGATTAGAGACTATGCAAATAAATATCAAATTGCTGTCAGAATTGTTGGAATAACACCGTTGGTAACATTTTTGTCCCGAGAAGGCAGGTCTCTTGCAAAGGAAGTTTTACAAATACCATTTAATGCAGGACAAGTATCTTCACTAGATGAATTTATTGAGTATTATACTCGAAAAAACAGCGGAGCTACATTAAAAAATGAATTTATTGGTCGTAATAATGAGTTATTAGACCTGAAAAAATCATTAATCGAGAATGACTATTTATTGGTTTTGGGGCCGCCAGGAATAGGTAAGACAAGATTGGTGCTACAATCTTTAAGACAATTTTCCCACGAAAACCGTGAATACGCTTGCTTTGCGATTAACAATCAACCTGAAAGTATATATGAACACCTTGAAAATCATTTAAACAAGGGAAACAAGTTCATACTTTTTATAGATGATGCAGATAAACAATTGGCACATATCAGCTCTGCTCTTCACTACAAAGGGATATCTCAAAAGTTTATTATTAAGATAATAATGACCGTTAGAGATGCCGCAAAAAATGATATCATACAGTTACTTGAAAAACATCAGCTCGCGAGAATTTCAATCAAACCTCTTAATGACAATATTATTCGAGCGCTGATTACAAACGCACCTTACAACCTTACTAATGAGAATAGAATTAAAGAAATCATTAGATATTCAAAAGGCAACCCAAGGACTGCTATGGTAAGGGCACAAAATGCATGTACAACTCCTTTCAATGACTCAGAAGAAATGCCGATAGAATATCAAAAATTCTATGAGTCAAACTACAGTCATATTTCTCATCTTCTTTCTCAGCCTTTTGTAATTAAATCTCTAGGGTTGCTTTCATATTTTGAGACCATCGATTTAGACGCGCCAGAAGAGAAAGTTATGATTGAATGTTTCGGAATTGAATTCCATAATTTTTTCGACACTTGTCAAAAAATGGAATCATATGAAATATTGGATTTCAACTTAGGGAATATTGTAAGCTTCGTTGATCAAGAACTCAGGACCTACATTTTCTATAAAACCTTTATTACTAATCCAAGCAATTTTTTTCCTTTCCTTATAGAGCAGTCTTTTCAATTGTATGGTTTCCGAATGCGAAATGCGATCGAATCTGTAGTACACAATTTTGGAGAATCTAGTGTAACAAACAATATATTGCCGTTAATAGAAAATCAATTAACCACAATCTCAAAGAATGACAATGAATACTTCCCCATTTTGTCTGTCTTTGGGAAATATATGCCGATGAAATTGTTTTCATACATTCAATACCTATATAATAAATACTCTAAGGAACAAGATTCAGACAAAAAGGCGATTAGTGTTTGGCAATTGGATGACACAATTAGACTTTTAGAGCCTTTCTACGAAAGTGATAACGACTTTAACTTTAAGGCCGCAATAGACCTTACGGTTCAGCGCATTATGCTAATTGATATCGATAGGTCTAAATGGCAAAATGTAATAATTTCGGCACTAACGATCGGAACAAGAGACTTAAGTCAAAGTTGCAAAAGACAAGAGTACTTAATAAACAAATTAGCCAACCTGAACGATAATAAGACAGGTCAACTGCTTTTTGATTTGAATTACAGTATAATAATCAGCAGCTATTTAAGCGAGGAATGTTATCTCAATGGCCCATCAGGCTTGATTTTGCAAACCCAAGTAAATTCACTCAGGGGCAAATTCTGGAATTTTTGCATTCAACTCTTCAACGATCACCCAAAACTAATATTCCAGATATTACTCAACTATTTGCGAGACATTAAACAAGAAAGAAAAATATCGAGCATACAAGCAAAGTCAGACCAAAGCCACTTGTTCTCCATAATAGAAAAGAACCTAGACTACAACAATTTCGAGCATTCATATTTTGCCATCAGTTACTTATTAATTTATGAAGCAAATAGTCCTTTACTTATACGTTTCAAAACTTCTAAGTTTCAGTTATTTCAGGCGCTCACTTTATTTAACGAGACTACACAACCTGATCAAATGATTGATCTCTATGATCACGATAAGGTAATAGATTATAGAACAAACAAGATTAGATCTTATTTTGTAACCCAATTCGGAAAAAGCTTTATCGAAAATTATCAAACTCTTGAAGAAATTGCATCTTCAAACACAATAGATTCTATTTTTAGCTCTGGTGTTAGCATCTATTTGTCTCTTTCTTTCTCAGAATCTATCGAAGATGGGATAAGAGCTCTAGACCATATTTTCTTAATGAAAAACTCTATTCAACTTTATCCAGGACGACTACAAAAAACACTTTCCACTCTCAATAGCAGGGAATCACGCAAAATATACAATTGCATTTCAAAGTATGAATATATCAACAAAAATGAGTGGTTAAACCAATTCTTCATTAGTTTGCCTCCAGAAGACGTTAACAAATATTATTTACGTGAATTCTATAAATTCCTCTCTGATATATCAACAAGCCCTAACCTTTTTTATTTGGAGTTAAAGAAATTTGAAGTTGCCGACAAAGCTATTTTCACAAACGTATTAATGTTATTATTAGAAAAAAGAAAGGGGAATAAAAAATTCATTTATTATTTAGATCAAACCTTCTTGATCGAAGTTTCTAAAGACTCAAATTGCTCTTTTAAGCTTCTTGAAGAATGCTATTATCAATGTGTTGAAATGGACAACTCATTTGACTTCGAAAACAAAACTCTCTTTTTGTTATTAGGCATAAACCCCAATTTCCTTTTGCAATATTACAAGACAAACTTTTCAAATGTAGAAAACAGAAATCTGAGGCAATTATGGAACTATGAAAATTGTTTTGAAATCATAACGAATATTCTCGATTATTTAATTGAAGCTCCTTTTCAAATTCATGGACATAAAGGATTTCCCTTCTTTCCGATTGATGAAAAAACAGAAATAAAAAGAGTTGAATTTTTGAAAGTGTTTTTATCTAGCCGCAACCTCAATCTAAAAGCTGTTAATCTAATTCTCGATATAATTAGAAATCGCTTCTCAAATGAAGCATTTGTCGAAATGATTGTTTTTTTACTTCGTCAGAATGGGTCTTTGGATATTTTCAAGAAAATAGTATGGCATAATAATCACTTTTCGACAAATTCAAGATTTGAAATCTGGGATGAGGTAAAATCTAAATTCTTGAAAGGAATTCGAGATAAGTTGAAAAGTCTACCAGACTACTTCAACTTTTTGGAACATATAGAAGTTTTGGAGAACTTGATTAAAATGCATGATCGAATTGCATATGCCGAAAAGAAGAGTCAATACAGGTTATATACGTTCAAATATCCGAGAGAGTTATTGAGATAGCACCAACTGTATCAAAGTATTACTGCTTTTTGTACTGCAGGAAGAGGCAGTAATAAAGGCAACCACTTACTTGAATGTATGATTTGTTATTGTATATACTGGCAGACTTAAAGGAATTTAATAATAAAATCTCTTACAGCTTGGTGAAACTTGCTTACTTGGTCTAATTCATATTCATTATATTTTCCATGTGCAGCATTGTTTCTCAAATCAAGCCAAGCAATAAGTGATTTCTGTACCAAAAGATTGTAGACACCAGCCTTATACAAATCTGCATTTATCATGTCTGCTTGCTTGGGCCTTTCTTTGCCGGACTTTATATCAACGGTTGTAATTGGAATCGAATTACGAACACACAGTTCTCTAAGATTTTCCTCTAATACACTTCCTATTATTACAGCGGCGGGGTCTTTACACTTTTCTTCAAGCAAGTGCTCGGCCATATCAAGAAAATCTGAAAACAACTCAGCGGAAACAATACCCTTGATATTTTGTAGCCATCCCTCTTCAACATCCTGCTTAATATTTTGAAGCAAATCAAGTCCTACTTTCAAGTTATAGCTTCGAAAATGAATAACATGATAATCAAAATCTTTATAGTATTTTTCTTCAATTCCAATTGTGTGAGCTAGGAAAGAAAGTACGGACGACTTAAACGCTTTAATTCTGCAACACCCAATCCATTATCTATTAACGCCATATTGGACTCTAGTTGTGAAGCATTGGCCAACAAGTTTCGGCACTTGTTTATTAGCACATCCAATTTCCCAATTATCTTTTCTTTCATTAAGATGATTTAATTTTGTTCAACTAACGGGACTCGATTCAATGTTTCTTAAGAATTTCATTTTTAGCCAGCTAATGCAAAATGTAAATCAACGCAGATTTATTTCCCTGGAAATATTTGAGAGTCAAAAAAGTTGCTCAAAGAAATATCTAGCGCCTTACAAAATTTTGATATTGTATATATAGTCGCGCCTCTTCCCCCTTCAAGTCTATTTAGCGATTGCTTATCAATACCTAAATCATATGCAAACTCAGTCTGTTTTTTCCCAGACAATTTTCTTAGCTCCTTAATTCTTAAGGCTATTCTCTTTTTAAGTAAAAGATCCTCTTTATCCAGATTTCCAGCCATACTGCAATCTGGGAAGTATTTAAAAAAAATAGTAAGCCAATTGGTTTACTATTAGAGATTCTTTCTATATTTGAATTGGATATTATCGCATACACTTAAGAGTCTTGCCCGACGAACCTGACAATTCCAACGAGCGCAAGAGCAAGTGTAGCGCCCATTTCTCTATATTGCACTATAGGGTTGGGCCTACTTTTTGCACCTTTGCGCTCGGCCATCGAAAGATGGGGGTCTTGTCAGGACCCGTCGGACAAAGGGCAAGGTAGGTTTCAACCCTATAGTTTTTCTGCTACTTATCTGCCACTCTTCTCTATAAAGCCTACCTGGCAATAGACCATGCCCGGGTTTATTCTTCACCATTAATCTTTCCTCTATGAAGAACACATCAGAAATAGATGGGTCTTTACGTAGCTTAACTCTGCCTCCAGAAGTCCAAGCCAATCCCATAATTGGTATTTTACAATTTTTCAATGGTGATTCCATCAACAAAATCCGAAGCGACTTGGATAATCTCCGGGACACCACAATTACCGAATCATATGGTGACCTGGATAAAGACGACAAATGGCTCCTTATTGTTTTCTTAGGAAGAATCTCGAATCTGATTGAAGTCGCTCATCTACTCGTCACATCAGATAAAAACACTGATGTTGCTGAGCCATCGCCTGGCTAATACTAATGCAGTTACCCCTATGTAACATTCATCAAAGCAGGTATAGCTATCATTCTGGTAGCTATGGCTCCTGTGTTCATTCCGTCATAGATAACCTTATTGTGCACAAAGCATTTCTTCAACTATCGGTGCTAATCGATGTGGAATTGGTATGCCTATGACTTGTGGTGAACGGAAATAAAGTTGCTATGAGGATCATGAAATCAGGAGCACCTGCCTGACGAAAATCCATTTCATTAAACCATCAAAATAATATCGCATGAAACCTCATCCAAAATTGCAGCAAGTTGTTGATGTTGTTCTAAAGACTGTCCTAACAGAAAAAATAGCTTTGCTCGCCTACATAAACAAAGACCGGGAGACCTGGTCAATTTTCGAAGACAAGCCACTAGACTTTTGCAATCCAGCCAAACTTAACATCCTAATCATTGCAAGGGTAGGCAAGTCATCAATACATGAAAAGCTGGACATGATTGATCAAAGATGTAAATACAAGTCACCTGTTGCTGGTATGATTATGACTCCTGATGATTTTAATGTTTTGCTTGACAAAGGCAGTCCATTCGCTGTCACGGTTGTTCGTTCAGGCCATTGGCTTTATGAAAGGCATAAAATAACAGGCGCTCCTGATCCAATCAATAAACCAGTTTTTGAACTGAAAACCCAGGAACGGGAAATCTCCTGCTGGTATAAACATGGGATGAGCTTTCTTTCAATGGCAGGTAGCCAGTATAGTTTTGGAGAATTTGGTATGGCTGCTTTTTGCTTGCATCAGGCTGCAGAGCAGTTTTTGAATATGCTCACACAAGCCCTTACAGGACTTCGTGTAGGAACTCACAATCTGGATAGGCTTTTATCCATCCTTCGCTTTTACAATAAGGAAATACCTGATGTGTTTACCAGGCGAACGGAACAAGAAAAAAACCGCTTTGCACTTCTGAAAAGTACTTACATCAGTTTTAGATACCGGACAGATTTTGAAGTTGGCGGGGATGATGTTGACTACTTAATGAACGAAGTGATCAAGCTAAAGGCCATTGCTGAAAAAGTTTTCCGGGGAAAAATTGCCAACACTCAATATCAATTGTTATGTGCAAAGGAGTAGCTATTCCCTTTTCAACAACGCAGAATCCTTTTTCAGTTTTTCCAGTTTCGATTGAGATGCTTGAATAAAATTGTTCAGCTTCTGCTGTTGTCGCTGGTTTTCTTCTGTCTTCAATACTTTTTTCCGGAGATCAGGATCAGCCATAAAAAGACTGTCGGTTTTTTGTAATTCATGCCTTAATTGAGGCATGGGGTCTAATTGCAAATAGCGGTACTTAGTATCGTTCTCGATGTAGGCATCCAGTTTGCTTCCAGTCATATACCAACCAGAGCATACCAGACAAAGAATAATGAACAAGGCGGTAGTTGCATAAACTATCCAGTGGAAATGATGATGATATATGATTCTCTGCGGTTGTTGCTGTGCTGTTGTGTTTGATTGCAGGTTTTCGTTGAGCGATGTCAGTAAAGGAACCGGAATTTTAAGGACCGCAAGAGCACTCTTTGTTTCCTCCAACGATTTGCAAACCTGCAAAAAGTCATCTGAGTAATTAGGGATTTTTGATAATTTCTCATCCAGCTCATCTAATCTTTTTTCGTTGCTATC
>CAZGSG010000245.1:0-8885 GCA_964528095.1 uncultured Terrimonas sp. | reverse complement strand
TTATGTTGTGCTATTTCGCTGCCGCACATTTCGCAATTTACTACCTCGTGAAAATTATAGTTTTTTACAAAGCCCGATTTCTTCATTGACGTATTTATTATTTCTTACTTTTTGTAAACGTTCGGCAGCAGTGCTTATTAGCCGCGTGACCCTCAATTCTCATGGTAATCTAATAATAATGCGACACTTTTATCCGCATATTGATTTATATACTTCTGCGTATTTCTTTGCGCCCTCACTCAATGAAAAATAGCTAAACGCGCCTTCCCTGATGTTTGCCCTGTTAAAACTATCACCGCCTATTTTTTCCGCGGCATGGGCATAGTCTTCGGGTGCAAAATTCTTAATCGCAATGCCACTGCGGTAATCCGTTACGATCTTACCGGTATCCCCAACCCCGTCATTACAAACGACTGGTATGCCCATTCCCATCAATTCCGCTTGTTTTGTAGGGCTGCTGCTCATCTTACTATAGGTAGGCCTGATAAAGAAAACAGAGTGATTGCATAATGAAAGATAAGAAGGCACTTCTTTTCGTAGCGCAGGGCGAATTATTATTTTGTCGGCTGATATATTCCGATCGGCAGCTTTTGATCTGATCAGGTCATGTTGATCCATTGTAATAAACAGGAATTTTGCCTGTGAATAAGTTTTATCATAGTAGACAAAAAAATCCAGCATTTCATTTAACATGTACCAACTGCCGATACTTCCTAAATAAGCAAGGACATGATCTTTTTCATTAAGGTTTAATTCAACTCTCAGTTTATCTGTTTCCTCCTTTTTATAATGAGCAGGATCAAACAACTGCAGGTCTGCACAGCAGGGTATGACCTCCAGCTTTACAGGATTATTCTGGATATGTTTCCAGGAATGAATTTCCTTTGCCGCGGCATGAGTAAGACTTATCGTATAATCAGCTTCTTCCAGGAAAGCCTTTTCTTTCTTTTTAAAAAACCGGTAAACCAGCCGGAAAACAGGATTGCCCAGGTTCCAGGATCCTGCATCTGTTTTTTCATCCGCCCAAAATCCCCGCATATCGAATAAAAAACCAGTACCCCATTTTCTTTTCATTTCCAGCCCGATCAATGAAGAGATATAACCCCGGCAATGCACCATTTTAAAATTATAGTTCTTCTGCAGTTCAAATGCCTTTTTCCGGATCTGTCTTACATCCTTCACCGTAGACAATACCGGAGGTTTTTTTGTATACGGTAGCGGATGCCAGGTTATATTATTGGCAGCACAGATTTCTTCTACAATTTTTTTTTGCTGGATAAATTTCTCAGGCTTCTCACAACTGATGAGATGAAATTTATACCCTGATTTCTGCAGTTCGCACAAATAAGGTAATACCTGGCTTTGCCCAAGCTGGTCAGTCATCCCATCATAAGAGATGTAAAGTATGTTCTTTTCCAATTAGGTTAATTACTGTTGGGTGGAAGATAGCGGTTATCAGCTCACTGCTTCTACAATTTCCTGTCTCGAGAGGTTCACGTACCGCACATTCTTGTGAAAGTCATAAAATTCATCCTGAATTTCTTTACCCGCCAGCAACTGATCGATGAGATGATGAAGGTGTGTTTTATTCGGGTACTTGTTTTTCAACGATTCAAGAAAAGAGACATCCTTGAATCCTGCCTGCTGCAGTACATAAAAAACATTCGTAAGAAAATTATCATTGGATCCTGCTTCGAAATTGATCCGGTTTTTCAACACTTTTATTTCTTTATTCTCCGGATAAAAATCAAAATTTTCTACAGCATTGATTCCTGCTTTGTTTAATAAACCAAGCGTTTTCAAACTTTTTCGAATAGGCTCCTTGAAGAGCTTAACTATCGGATTTTTTTTCAGCTTCTGTGTGGTGTTATTCACTGTGGAATAAGCCCACATTGCAAAAGTGATAGACGCGTCTTTTGGAAAAAATACAACATGTGGTTGATCGCTGTCCACGAATTCAAGACTTCCCTGGGTAAATTGGTAGTCCTTTTCAATGTCCATTTTCGCGGTCTGCTTCTCCTTGTCGATACTATACCCTTTTTTAAATACAATTGACCAATACCCGGGGCCGTAAGCAGCTACAGTTGTCAATAATAATTTGCCGTGATGATGAATACTTTGAAAGCTCAGGTTGTTCGACCTGTCAGGCAGCGGCATAAAACAATTGCCACTGATGCCAACATTATCATCCTGGTATATCTCGAATGCCAGCGTCGGGTAATGTCTTAGTTTATTAATGAAATTCGCATCGAGCAGGTTTTTCCGGAAAACATCAAACAAAACTTCCTTGTCCGCTCCCATCGCTTTTAATATGGGTGTAGCTTTTTGATGCGCTTTATACCGGTCTTTTTCATCCCGAAAAACTGCAGCTATGGCCGTTACATACTGGTTTAACTTTTCCATAATTAAGCAATTATATTGTTATATACTGCGATCTTGCTTTGGTGTAAAAGGATATAATTTCTATCCTTTGATATTGCCCCTTCTGTAGCCTTTAATTTTTTATCTTTTTGCTCATATTCGAATACTTTATAGCCCAGCGTTTGCTCCAGGTAGTTTTGAAAAAAAGGAAGTTCTATATTGAAGCTTTTCAAAAAAAGCGGCACTATTTCGATAAGAATAGCCGGTTTGAACTTTTCCAGCGTTTTTTCCATTCCTTTCAATGCAAAATACTCCGCGCCTTCAATATCAATTTTTATAAAACTGAGATTGCTGAGTGCAGGAAGCTGGAAAGAGTCAATGTCTACAACGGAACAATCAAATTCTTCATTTTTGTCTGAAACAAAATAGTCAGACCCCTTGATCATCTTATTATCCCGTCCCGCCATATGAGCCTGTCCTGCGCTGAGCGAACCAAAATCCATTTTTGGAACACTAAACCGGAGTGTTTCTGTTTGTTGGCCAACCCCTTTTTGATAGAGGTCAACGTTCTTTAACCTGTATTTTTTTACCAGCATGCTTGCAACCTGGTAAGTGAATGGGATGGGTTCGTAGGCGTATACATGCCCATTTCCAACCAGTCTTGAAAGCCTTTCGGTATAGTAGGCATAATTAGCTCCTATATCCAGTACCTCATCTCCTTCTTTTACCAGCATGGGCAATAGTTCCATCTCTATTTCTTCTACAAGACGGTTATCTATGTCCCTTTTTTTTGCATAAAACTGAGCCCATTTATATCCATTCTTTCCAAGCAATTTGAAAAGAATTGGTTTTATCATTGTCCGAAACGATGATTTTACAGATGCCATTAAACTTTGTTTGAAATTATAGAACTATATGTGTACCGAATGTAAAGGTAGATGCTTCTCAAGTAACCATTTCTGTAAAATTATCAGCAGCCAGATCCGGTGGTACCTGAAGTACTCGCCTCTCTTGAATTTATGAACATATTCTTTTACCGCCTGTGGGTCAAGGATACCGCCCAGTTCGATTTTTTCAGGGCTGAGGTATTCATCTACCAGGTAGGCTAATTTGCCTCTCAACCACTCTTGCATGGGTACTGCGAATCCCCATTTGGGTCTGTCAAAAATTTCCCTGGGAGCATATTCATACAAAACCTCCTTGAGGAGATATTTCTGGGTTCCGTTTTTAATTTTAAGATCAGGAGATAGGTTAAGCGCGAAGTCGATCACGTTTGAATCCAGGAAAGGAACTCTTACCTCTAAACCGTGCTGCATGCTCGCGCGGTCTACTTTTGGCAATAATTCTTCCGCGAGATAATTTTTTATATCGAAAAAGCTTTGTTGCTCCCCTGGCTTTAATTCACGTTTTGTGTCGAGTAGCTGTTCGTCGAAGTCGTACTTATATTTCTCCTTTAATAATTGTTGTACTTCATCAAGTGCCCAGTTGCCATGGCATTGAGAGAAGATATTACTGTTAAATTTATCGCTCTCGTACTTGAACAGATATGACCGGTTCCTGTAATTATTTTTATCCAGGTTAAATAAGCCTTTATGTATTAAAGGGTGAAAAGGCTTAAAAAATGGCTTACTTAACCTGTTTGCCCATGTATAAAACCCATACCCCATGAATAACTCATCTGCCCCGTCGCCACAAAGCGCAACGGTCACTTCTTTGCGCGCCAGTCTTGATACAAGATAGGTGGGTATGCCCGACATGTCTCCATATGGTTCGTCATAAATATTGAGAAACTCTTTTATAATATCAATACCCTCATCCTCACCCACGAGAAACTGCCGGTGGTCCGCACCGATATGTTCGGCCACCTGCTGCGCGTATTTCGATTCGTCATAACGTCCTTCTTTAAATGCGATAGAGAATGTTTTGATCTTCTCCTTTTTATGCTTCTGTGCTATCGCCGCTACCAGGCTGCTGTCGACTCCTCCACTTAAGAATATTCCTAAAGGAACATCGCTGATCATGCATCTTTCAACGGCCTCATTCAGCAGGGATTTTAATTGAACTTTCGCGGATTTTTCATCGGTGATTGTTTCCGCATCGACATTGTTTTCCAATTGCCAGTAGACACTTATCTTTTCTATGCCTTTATTACTTATCACAGCATAGTGACCGGGCAATAATTTATGACAGTCCTGGTAAATTGTTTGTTGCTGTGGTGTATATCCCAGATAGAGATAATTAGTAATAGCAGCGCGGCTTAACTCGAGAGAACGGCCCAGCGATTGTAAAGACTTTAACTCCGATCCGAATATAAATTCATTGTCTTTTGAGTAATAATAAAAGGGTTTAATACCTATGCGGTCACGCGCTACAAAAAGCTTCTCCTCCTGTTTATCCCAAATGGCAAATGCAAACATCCCGTTAAACCATTCGAGGCAATCTGCTCCGTATTTTACAAAACTCTCCAGGATCACTTCCGTATCTCCATGCGTATGCCAGGGGTGGTCGCTGAATTTCGAATTCCTGATCTCCATGAAATTATATACCTCTCCATTATAGACAATAGTATACCTGCCGCAATGGCTTACCATTGGCTGGTTGGCTGTCGTACTAAGATCAATAATAGAAAGTCTTCGGTGACCCAATCCTATCTGGTATCCGGGACGGGAGTCGTAAAAAAGCCCTTCGGCATCAGGTCCCCTATGCTGAAGGCTCCGGGTAATAAGCCGGAGATCGTCTTCTGTTAAACCGGGGGAGATAAATCCTGCTATTCCACACATCTGTTGAAAAACTTAATCGAAGATATCTCCGTCTTACAAACAACAAAACAATAAGAGGAAATATCCAGGAAATGTAAGAAAGATATTTTGTAGTTTTTTGATAGATCAACGCATTCGGAGCCTCGAATACATTTGGTTTTCCGTAAAAATAATTTTTATACAGCCCCAATACCCTTGCAGGTTCCATTCTTGTAAAAGCCGAAAGCAAGAGATTATCATTCTTGGCCAGGATTTCGATAGATGGCTGGCGATACTCATCTATGACTGACATATTTGGCTCCCTGTTAGGATCAAAAAAATGCCATTCCCCTTCGTAATAAGTTTCAAAACAAAAATGACCGCCAAATTGTGCTCCGCCAAGCCCTACCATCCTTGTGGTAAATCCTCTTGACTTCAGCAGCTCCATGCATATTATCGATTGCTGACTGCAGGCCGCATACGGAAATTTCATCATGTCATCCGGGATGACTATCGCGCTTACCAACTTATTTATAAAAAGAGGTTCGAGTAACAGCGCCATGTAGTTGTCTGTAAAGCTATACATGGAATACCCGTGGTAAAACCTTTTCCTGATCACTTCATTGACTACTTCGGGATATTTATTATCCTCGGTAAATCCTGCCGTACTACCAAACCGGGAAATGTAAAGACTATCGCAATACTGACCCAGCTTCTCCATTGAACTTAACCGCGCAAGAGATGGATCGAATTCTTCTATTCCATCATAAATGGGAATGCTATGATTAAACTTTTCAAAAGGAGAGGCACTCTTTGTTATTTCCGTTACTGAAAGAAATAGTAAAAAGCCAAAGGTCATAAATAATATAACCTGAAGAGTAAAAAGAAAATTCTTCATAGTTGGGATTCGAATGTTATTTCAATGGGTTCCGAAAAGTAAATTTAACCCAGAAAATGACATTAATCAACCCATGAAGAAAAATCGGGAATTAGTACTTTTTAATGATTCGTAAGTTTACCAGGTAGTTTAACTAACATTGGTCAATGATCTTTATTCACAATTGCAAGTTGTTCCATTGTATCCACCGTAAACCATTTCTCCGGATAAATATTCGAACAGAAAAGTTGGTTTTGTTGGATCAATTGCATCCATAAAGAATAAAAGTCATCAGTTGGAGTACAGTATTTATTTATCATGGCCGGATTTAATAACTGTATCCCGGAACAATACATTTCACTGGGCTTATGCCTGTTCAACTCGATAACGCGATTCTTGTCATGAAAAATATAATCTCCTTCCAATCCAGGTACTGGTTTTACCGGCACTACCATACAGGCCGGGCTGTTTAATGACAAGTAATCCTTGTAAATCAGGTCCAGGTTCAATTCAATAATATTATCACATGTGAGCAATAAAACCGGCTCATTGAGATCTTTCATTAATGTATTAAAAATCCACCACGCGTTCCCCTGTCCTTCCGTATTGAAAATTGAAGACACATCGTGTTCAATCACATGCTTTGCGAGTTCAGCTCCTCTATATCCTACTGTTATATGAATATGAAGACTGCTCTTTTTCAGCTTTTCTATCGAATTTGCAATGAGTGTTGTGTTCCCCAGTTTAGCCATGGCTTTAGGAATATCATTTGTCAATGGCATCATTCTCGATCCGCGTCCTGCGGCCATGATAAGGGTGTGAGATATTTTCATACGTAATTAATTAAGTTCTTCTACCGGTGGGTTGTCTATCAGTGCAAGGATCTCTTCATCGCTCAGTTTATCCGTATTCGCGGAAGACAGTCCCACACTTATCGGGTTCTCCACTTTCTCATTAAACGATATCAGGTAATGTACAATATCATCAATGATGATTTCCCTGGTAAACGGAAGTTCCGCTTCGCCGATCAGGAACTCATCCAATCGCTCGCCTGGACGACCATCGATCTGTTCCCATTTACCACCCCGGTTACCTGTCCATACCCGCAAGATATCCCCGATCTGCGCGGCCTTCATCTTCATCGACAACACCTTGCCTTCCACCACATCCATATTGTGCAACGCGGCAAGTACAAGACGTACCGCATCATCCACTGTAAAAAAGAATCTCCGCATTTCAGGACCTGTCGTGCCGATGATCCCTTTCTCCTTGATCATTTTATTCCAGATCGTAAGAACCGAACCCGTGGACCAGGCCACGTTTCCGTAACGAACACAGGTAAATCTTGTCTTCTTTTTTCTGTTCATTGAACAAAACACCCGCTCCATTAAGGCCTTCGATAAACCATAGGTGTTTCGTACGGGTGGCGATGCCTTATCCGTCGATACGCCTATTACAATATCCACATCCTTATCTACAGCTACCCGCGCGACATTCTGTGAACCAAGCACGTTTACATCCACGCATTCCATCGGTTGCTTTTCGGCAAGGTCTACAAACTTCGTAGCCGCGGCATGGATGATTATATCGGGTCTTGTCTCATTTACTACATCCCGCACCGCTTCTATATTCGTAATGTCGAGCGGCAATACCTCACAGCCAGTAAATTTCTGCGCCATGAAGTTTTGTTTGTTGTTCCGGCCAGTTAGTATAACCCGGTAGTCGTTCTTCAGTGCAAGACCCAAACGCCTGCCCAAAAATCCGGTGCCCCCGGTGATCAGTATCGTCTTCATTAAAACATGTATTTTATGATAACTAAAAAATTGATTCCTTTTTACAAATCAGTTAACCCGAATAGTTCTGCACATTCACAAGCTTGTAGCTGTATTTATTTTTTTGTGCCGGCGTAAATAAAAGTATTGCCCCAGTTGCGTCCCCCCAGCTTTGTAAAGCCCATACTTATTCTGGCGATAATCGCTGTCATTTTCCCTGTAATACCTTTTGCTTCTTTTACAGATGGGGGAAAAGGCCATGGAGCTTCTGTGGTATCGAAATCAAGTTCGCTAAGGTCGCAGTCTTTAAAGAACCGGCGCTGATTTTTCGCATTTGAAAAAAAGATATGGTAAGGCGGCGCTGTAACCGTTCTGTTTGGTCGCAATAATTTACTGGCGAAAAAATAAAATTTCCTAACGCTTGTTGCTATACAAAAATTTTCTTCGATCGGGCCTTCTACCAGCAGGATACCTCCGGGATTCAAATGAGTTACCAGCTTGCCGATAATATCTTTCGGTGTTGTTAAATGCTCCAGTACATTGCTTAAACGGATCACATCATATTTGGCATTGAATGCAGGCGACAGAACCTCATTTATTGTATAAAAACTGCTGTTTGCAAAATGTTTTTTCAGTTGTTCAATATACTCAGGATTGAATTCAGCTCCATCGCATTCAAAGCCATGATGCAGCGCATTGGCAAGAAAATGTCCCGTGCCGCATCCGTAGTCCAGTATTTTAACCGGTCTGTTTATCCGTCTTTTTATAAGATCAAACTGATACCCGTAGCTGAACCGTATTCCAAAGAGTTTTTTATACGGATCCTGCTGTATATCTGTTTCAACTTCATTACGCTGATAGGATGGTGGATACATCAACTCATAATCCGGGCCATCAGGAAAGTTGTTCAGATAAACAAGACCGCATTCAGTACATGCCAGGTACACAAACTCCTTATTGTTAAAAACAATCAGCGGATAGGTTGTCGGCCTGGTTTTATCACTGGAACAAAACGGGCAGAGATTGAGATTGATCTCCGTCCGAGCGCTCTTAACAGGCGCGGAAGATACTTCCATACGTAGTTAATTAAGTTCTTCTACCGGTGGGTTGTCTATCAGTGCAAGGATCTCTTCATCG
>CAZGSG010000244.1:0-8911 GCA_964528095.1 uncultured Terrimonas sp. | reverse complement strand
TGCCGCATAATAAAGGTTATCGCTGATAAGGCTTTTGGGATAGTTGTCTTTACGCAGACCTGTATTAAAAATTGGGATATCCTTTTCTGTGACGATGATATTGTTCCGGATAATATTGCGCGAATTGTTTTGTGTGATATTGAACACGCCCCAGTCATTCACATTTTTTTTTCTTCGGACAATGGTGTTGTTTTCAATAATACACCCTGCTCCATTCCAGATTGCGAGAAACTGCTGGTAGTCGTCACTCACATTATGATGAATACGGAAGCCGTTATAAATGGGGTGTTGTTTGATATCCGTCCAGGTCACTTCGAGGAAGCCCTGGCAATCCCGGGTATAATTATGGTGAATGGCGATATCGAGTTTATTGTATCGGGCATCGTCAATCTCGAAAGCGCCGCCGTCTGCGCCACCGCCGATACCGCCGCCGCCCCAACGGATACGGGGATCTTCAGCGCGGTAATTGATGATGCGGTTATAAGCTGCTTCCTGGTGATCAGCGCCAAACCAGATGCCGATCGGCCCCCATCCCCATTCCTTAAGTACCCGGTTGCAGTCGTGTATATAATTGTGTTCTATCAGTGCATGTTCTCCATAAGACTTTACGCCGACAACACAATCTTCGATTTCATTATTCCTTACAATGCAGTGCCCCGCCATCTTATCAATAAAAACGGCGCCCATTTCCCATACGGTCGTGTCCCATCCACCGGAGGGTGTATAAGGTCCATAAACATAAGCAGCGGTATGGTGGAAGTAAATATTTTCGAGCAACACATAGCTGCCTTTAATCCGAATACAATTGCCATAATTATCCTGCTCAAAAACCGGGTTGGTAAAGGCTGGCGCCTGCAGACTGGTATCCCCATAATCCGTCAACACGATATAATTGCCTGCATTGCCGGAGTCATGAATGTATAAAGGCCCTGTGTAAGAAGAACCTCTTGCAAAACGTACGCTATCGCCGGGTTGAAGTCGCAGTTTTTTTAAACGTTCCAATGATTGCCAGGAGGTGTAAGTCGTCAGACCATTGTTCCTGTCATTCCCATGCCGCGAATCGATATAATAAGTTTGCCCGGCAGCAGGAGTTGGGGGAGTGGGTCGTTGTTCCCGCATTGCAAAAATCACCGGAATAAAAAATAGAAGTAAGTTTCGAAATGACATGATTTTAAGTAGTTTGAAATAACTCTAGATTTTAAAATTCAGGAGTTCGGAGTTTAATGACCGGAGCTTAAAGTATGGTTTATAATTGCGGATATTTGCTATTAAGTACAAGGCATGATGGAATGAATAGCGCCTTTTCAATACTATCTATTATTCCGTTAGCCGAATGATATTACCGATAATGGCCATTGCAACCATTCATTGATTTGCTCCTGCGGAACTCGTTGTTTACAAGGGGCGCCTTTGGAGCCACGTTTTTGGAAGACAACCCTTCACTATCGATTAAATACCTCCAGGTACACGATAATAACACTTCAATACTCAGAACTATGAACCCTGAACTTTATGAACCAGTAGATTCCGATTTCAGTGATCTCCTTTAAAATTGGCAATATCCAGTTTCAGTGCAATCAATTCATTGCGATGGGGAATGGAGGATTGCGCACCGAGTCTGGTGACAGACAATGCCGCGGCCTCACAGGCAAACTGTACCGCTTCTTCGAGGGTCTTACCTTCGGATAAGGCAACAGCCAGCGCGCCATTGAATACATCACCGGCGGCGGTAGTATCGATGGTCTTTACCTTGGTAGATTCGACCACGGAGAATTTTCCTTCCTGGCAGATCACCGCGCCTAACGAACCCATTGTAACCACCACATTCTTTACTCCACGGGCGCAGATCGCTTTTGCTGCTTTTTTAGCCGATTCGATATTGGTAACTTTTATGCCGGACAACATGCCAGCTTCTGTCTTATTGGGCGTAAGTATATCGATACAGCGTAATAGCTCTGGTGAAAGGATATTGGCAGGCGCGGGGTTTACAATTACTTTCACCCCTTTAGAAGCAGCAAAGCCTACTACAAAATGCACAACTTCCATGGGTATCTCCAATTGTGTAAGCAGGATACTTGCAGTGGCAATTTCTCCCAGGGCATCTTCTATATCATTACTATGCAGGTTGGCATTAGCGCCGGATGCCACTACGATACTGTTCTCACCCATTTGATCTACCGTGATCAGGGCAACACCCGAAGGCAGATCTTCATCGGAAAGCATAAACGAAGTATCGATACCTTCATCACTGAACAATTGCGCGAACTGTTTACCAAAAACATCATTGCCGAGTTTGGAGATAAATGTGACTTCGGCTCCCAGTCTTGCTACGGCCACCGCCTGGTTAGCGCCTTTACCACCGGGGTTCATAAAAAAGGAACCAGAGAGTACTGTTTCGCCGGGGACAGGAATATGATCTGTTTTAATGACCATGTCCATATTGGTACTGCCGACCACTACTATTTTTCCAGGTCTCATATGCAAGAATTAGAGATGAAGTAATCAATCGTTGAATTCAAAAATAAAGGACAGGCTTATAAAAAAATGACCAATTATTTGACAAACTATGAATCCTGAAACAGGGAATAACAAACATTATTCACCTTATCTGTCTAAGGATCAGTTGATATCAATTGATCGGTTTACCTGCAAACAGCCGGTAAGAATTTTGATAGGAAGCAGGTTCGGTATCAGTGAGCTATTTTTTCGAGTAGCCATTCGCAAAAGTCGAAATACTTCAGCAGCTGGCGTTCATAACGATCGGGTGTGATCGCTGCAATTTCCGTTTTTAATTTTTTATATTGGTTATCCGGGATTCTTTTTCTTTTTTCCTGTGGCCAGGTAGAGAGAAATTTTAATAATAGTTTTTCGGATCGCAGGGCATGTTGTTTCCTGAAAAAACGTTTATAGGAACGGATCTCATATTCGATATAATCGGTATCCCCCCGTTGGTAATGCAGGATAATATTGAGCAACCAAATGGCTTTGCAGATGAATAACTGTGGCTGTATCTTATGGTCGCGCATGATCTCCCCGACAAGGGCATGCGCTTTTTTCCACTCACCGTTACCAAAATAAGCAAGGCTATAATAAAAATATAATTCCCATTGTTTTTCTTCATTTACCGTATTATACATTTTTAAAACGGCAGGATCAGTATTTTTTATATAAAGAATGGCTTCAGGGAATTTTTTTTCGCCGGTAAGAATGGCAAACTGGTAAACGGTAATTGTTTTCCGTACCTGGTACCGGAAGTATTCAGGGTATTCGCTATGATCGAGTTGTTTGAGCTTGTTGATAAAATAACTGATCTCCTCAAATTTTTTCAGGGTATGTAAGCTATCCAGGATCCCATTTAATGTAGAAAGATAATCCAACGGTGGTTTATCCAGGAGGCGGATATTATTTTCAAAAAGTGTATTGAGGGCGCGGAACGTATTCAACGCAGATTGATAGTCGCCTATATCGGTAAAGAAAAACGACTGGAACAATAAATGCAGTTTTTGTGCTGCAAAACTATTCTTGGATTTACCGGCAACAAGGGTCATTTCGCTTAACATCAGGTCGTTCAATCTTTTTTTCTCATTATCAGAGGAGATCTTGCCCGAATGTATGAGCCTGTATTTAAGAATTTCAAAAAGAGAATGGTGGTCATGGATATGGTTAATGCTTTTCAGAATATCTTTTGCCTTCATCTGTGTTTCGATCAATAGCCTGTCATTGATGGCGCGGAAGTTTGATTCAGCCAGGTAATTCAGTTCTTCCCGGTAAGTAAAATATTCGATCACGTGTTGCTGTGATACCGAGGCCGATTTTCGAAGCTTCTTTAATAAAATATATCCATCCTCCGGAAGTGAACGCTCCTGTAAAATTTTTACCCGCATGATCTCATGCAGCAATTGGAAAAAATTGTCTTTCTCCGTTTTGGATTCGATCAGCGTATCGGTGAGTATTTTCGAGAGGTAACGGGCCGTATTGTTCAATGATGATTTTGTACGGACTTTTTTAAACAGGTCTTTGATGATCGCGGCATCCGCAGATGGCGCTTTGTCGATGATATCGAAAAGCGCAAGATATTCCTTGCTGCCCGACTGTTTGTGCGTGTGCAACTTAAAGTATCTTTTTTCTGGTCCCGAGAGGGATTTTACCAGCTTGGCAAGCGTTACTAAGGTCATATGGTTCGTTTAGCCGGCTTTAAAACCGAAGCCGGGATAGTATAAATCTAAGTAAATGGTAAACAACTTTTTAAATACCGGGTAATAATTCTATTATAAAACAGGATTAACAAATGATCCAATTATTGGTTCAGCATTTCTTTTTGTCAAACTTATTTTTGATTTCAACGGTCAAACGAATAGCCTGTTTGTTATATGAAATTCTTATTCATACTCTTTTTGCTAAGTTGTCCTGTATGCTGGATGAAGATCAATGCGCAACAGCCTGCAAAAAAATGGAATGTACTTTTTATATCCGTAGATGATCTCAATACCGATATAGGAGCATATGGACATCCACTGGTGAAAACGCCGCATATAGATCGCCTGGCAAAAAGAGCTGTATTATTTAAGCGCGCATATTGCCAGTATCCGCTTTGTAATCCAAGTCGGGCATCTATCATGACGGGCATGAACCCGGATAAAACAAAGGTGTATGACCTGACTACCCGTTTCCGTAAAACGCTGCCTGATGTGATCACCCTTCCCCAGCTTTTTATGAACAACGGGTATTATTCCGCGCGAGTCGGAAAAATATTCCATTACGGTGTACCTGGTGGGATAGGAAAAAACGGGCTCGATGATTCAGTGTCCTGGCAACAACGGATTAATCCAAAGGGGAGAGATATAGATGACGAAGCAAAACTCACCAGGCTTTTGCCCAACAATATAGGACCTGGTGCAAACCTGGCTTATCTGGAAGCGGAGGGCAGTGATGAAGAGCAAACCGATGGTAAGGTAGCTACCGAAACAATCCGTTTACTGGCGGAGCATAAGGATGAATCCTTTTTTATCGCGGCAGGATTTTACCGGCCACATCTTCCTTTTATTGCACCGAAAAAATATTTCGATCTCTACCCGTTGGATAAAATCGTCTTGCCATCCATGCCCGCAGACGATCTTGATGATATACCCCAGGCGGCCCTTTTTACAAAACCTGCAAACTGGGGTTTAGCGGAAGAGCAGCAAAAACAAACGATCAGGGGATATTATGCTACCATCAGTTTTATGGATGCACAGGTAGGACGGTTACTAAATGCTCTGGACAGTTTGCAACTCACCGATAAAACCATTATTGTACTATGGAGTGATCATGGTTATAACCTGGGAGAACATGGTCAATGGCAAAAACGCAGCCTGTTTGAAAAAAGTGCCGGCGTGCCATTGATCATTGCGGTACCGGGAGGCGAAGGAAAACTATGTAATCGTACGGTTGAGCTGGTGGATATTTATCCAACACTTGGCCGGCTTTGCGGGTTTGAAAGTAATAAACAACTCTCCGGGAGTGATTTGTCGCCATTACTTGCTGATCCCGATGCGAGCTGGAACAAAGCGGCTTACTCGCAGCTTTCACTTGGTGATGGATCAGGCAACCTGATCACCCGGTCATTGCCGGGATTTGATGAAAGCAAAACACCCTTGCGAATCGATTCATTGGATATAATGGGAAGAAGTATCCGTACAGAACGTTTCCGCTACACCGAATGGGACCATGGCAGACAGGGTATTGAATTGTATGACGAACTCAATGATCCGGGCGTATATATCAACCTGGCAAAAGATAAAAAGTACAGGAATGAAATAAAAGAATTGTCAACATTACTGAATAAACATTTCCAGGTTCACTAGTTCAGCGTTCATGGTTCTTTTGATTGGAATGTTATTAGAGTAAGCTACCGGTTTCGGAGATGCGCCTTGTTAATAAAAAGATCTGCTAGGCCTGTTGGCTTCGGAGAAGCCTACTGTTTATAGGAAAGATCTGCCCGGCATTGTTACTGGGCTCCGGAGGAGCCTCCTTTATTCGTTCAATAGCAAACAAAGCAGGATCAAGTAGCCTGCTATCATAACTTATGTACCGGACTTCGGTTTGTAAACCTTGAACAAATGAACATTGAACTTACCGTACTATGAAACAGCATTAAAAAGAAATAATAAACGATTATGAAAATAAGATCACAGCAAATCATTTCTCTTTTTATCGTGACCCTTTTTAGCCTGCCTGTTTTACCTGTTAGCGGCCAATCGTCTTCCAAAACAATGAAACTATCATTGCAGGAATATGAGGACCGTGTGCACGCGGTATGGATCGCGCAGATTGCAGGTACATTGGTAGCATGGCCTTATGAGCATAAGACGGCTTCTGTTGTCTGGCTGGATCAGTATCCCAAAGCCTGGGACTTCGCACCCGTTGATGACGATTGGTATTATGAGATGGTAGCCATCCGTGCTTTTGAAAAATACGGACCTAAAATGACCCTGGAGCAATTGGGCAAACAATGGCAGGAAAATGCAGCAGGGAGCTGGGGCTCCAGTGAACAGGCGCGTTTTTTACTGGCAAAGGGAATGAAGGCGGAGGATGTAGGTCATCCGCGGTACAATAAATTATGGTTTAGTATCGGTCCTCAATTCAGTGCAGATATTTATGGAGCGCTGGCACCCGGCATGCCTAATCTGGCAGGAAAGATCGCCCGTGATCTTTGTCATATTAATGGTTATGCAGAAGGCGCAGATGGCGGTGTGTTTGTAGCGGCGATGGTAAGCCTTGCGTTTTCTGAAAAAGATCCCAGGACAATTGTGCGCAAAGCGGCGAAACTGATCGATCCGCAATCGCCTTACCGGCAATGCCTGGATATGGTCATTCAACTGGCAGACCAGGGCCGCTCAGCAAAAGAAATATTTGCAGCAGTAGAAGATCGCTGGCATATCGAATACCCTGCTACTAATAACGCAGTTCCGAATGGGGGTATTATTGCAACCAGTGTTTGGTTTGGAGAAGGAGATTTTCTGAAGACGGTGAACCTGGCAGCCGGTGCTGCTGATTTTACGGATGCCGATTGCAATGGGGCCAATGCCGCTTCAGTCATCGGGGCCATGCATGGTATGAAAAGTATACCTGCCCACCTGGTAAAAGCGCTCAATGACCGGATCAAAGGCGAGAAGATGGGCCCTGTTGTGCTTACGCCTGCGGTAGATGAAAAAATATCCGATCTCTCGAAACGTACAGCAGCGATAGGACAACAGATCATGTTGCAAAACGGTGTAAAATTAAAAGACGGGTTCTTCAGCATACCGGTACAACAACCAGTAACCCAGCCGGCGGAATTATTCAAACTCGCTGATCTTACAAAATACTGGAATCCCGACTGGCAACTTGAACGTGCAGGATTTGGAGGTGCTGGTGGTGGTATGAAAGGAATACGAGGTATCAGTTATCTCGACAATGATGTACTCGTCACTTATCCACGTGATGAAGTACGCGGGCTGCTCCTGCATCGCGTGTTCAACGTGCAGGATGAAAAAAAACTTTCGTTCGAAGTAGCAGCTGATGCAAAAAGAGCCTGGGAATTGAATGTGTATGTGGATAATCAAAAAATGATCACCGAGATCATTGAAGGCGCTGCGACAGACCTGCAATGGCGTGCGATCTCACTGGATCTGCAACCTTTCAAAGGAAAAACCGTTACGTTCCGCATCTACCAGCGTGTGTTGGTGCCCGGTAAAGAAGCAGGCAATGCGTATTGGAAAAATATCCGGATCAATTAACGTGAATGAAACAGACTCTTCATTTTTAATACAACTGTATGTCTTTTGATCTTACAGGTAAACGCGTGCTTGTCACCGGTGGCACACAGGGAATAGGTGCAGCCATCTGCAGGGGGCTGGGTAAGGCAGGCGCTACTGTTTTAGTAAATGCCAGGAACAACGATAAAATGAATGCATTCGTTGCCGAGTTGCGGAATGAAGGTATCGATGCCAGCGGTTTTTTGTTTGATATAACTAATGCGGCAGATGTAAAAAAAAGCATCGACGAGATTGAAAAAAATAATGGGCCGATAGATATCCTGGTGAATAATGCAGGTATAATAAAACGCGCCGCGGCGGAGGACATGGAAGAGGAGGACTGGAACCTGGTGATACAAACGAACCTGACAGCGCCATTTATTCTCTGCAAATATGTGGGCCGGTATATGCTCAAACGAAGAGCCGGTAAGATCATCAATATCTGTTCGCTTATGAGTGAACTGGGAAGAGATACCGTTACTGCGTACGCAGCGGCAAAAGGCGGGACTTTTTTACATTGGAAAGCAGAAACGCCTCATGGAGTTTTATATGTTGATGGCGAAATGCCAGCATCAATTTTGCAAGAACGATTAGCTAGAATTGTTCTGATGAATGGCGATACCAGTATTCCTGGAAAATTACGCATTATTACTCCTGATTTACAAAAGCATGGCATGCCTGATTTAGCCACAAATGAAGGGCAAGAAATTATTGAACGATATATTGATGCTGATATTGATCTAATTATTTTAGATAACATTTCCTGCCTTGCTCCCTCTATCAAAGAAAATGATGCAAGTGATTGGGCTCCTCTGCAAACTTGGATATTAAAATTAAGAACAAAAGACAAAAGTGTTTTACTCATCCATCACTCTGGTAAAGGTGGCGCTCAAAGAGGCACCTCAAAAAAAGAAAATGTTCTTGATACCGTAATCTTCCTTGAACGACCCAAAGACTACGAATCAAATCCAGGTGCACGGTTTAACGTTAAATTTGAAAAAAATAGAGGCTTTTTTGGCGAAGATGCTAAGCCATTTGAGGTGCGCTTGTGAAGCAACCGAAATGACAGCTTTCATTGGGCAATATTCTCTTAAGAAGGTAGTAATTATCAAAAAGTTATCACCATCACACATGAT
>CAZGSG010000243.1:0-8960 GCA_964528095.1 uncultured Terrimonas sp. | reverse complement strand
GACAAGGGCTACGGCATTGATACCAAACCGCTCCATCAGGTGAGGATTTGTTTGCGGGCTGATATCATAGCGCCAGAATAATGGCGTATGCCCTGCTGTGAGCACAGGATTTTTATACCTGTCAAACACCCCGTTCCCAGGCCACTTCTTTTCATTTGGCTGCTGCAAAAGCAATTCCTGCTCCTTTTCCAAATCTGCCAAACGACTAAAAAACTTACTTCTCATATCCGTTATTTTAAAATGATCAATCTTCCAACTTGTTCCACCAGGTCTTTTTTAATATGATGATTATAACAGTTAAAATAAGAACCGTCACCAATAGCGGTAGTTTCATCCACAAAACAATATACATGGGTAGCAATGTGAGACAGCATTGCGCAATGATGCCCAGCACTACATTAAACATATCCAGCCTGAACCTGCGGTTGGGCTGAAAAGATGGATCCTCCAGTAATACCTGCGCGTGTACAGGCTTCCAGAAACCCCAGGGGCGAACAGTCTTATAAAATGATTGTAACACTACCGCATTTGTAGGCGGCGCGGCATAGGTACCAATAAAACAACCAGCTAATGACAATACGAATAATACGGGCCACCAATACAGCGGAAGGCGCTCCACTATATAACCATTGTGAAATGCCCAGTCGATCGCGGAAGGCATCATTAATGCACCAACAACTCCTACTGTCATTCCCCAGAAAAAACCGCTTGCATTAAAACGCCACCAATACCATTTCAAACAGTTGGCAGCTACATACCCTCCATAAAGTCCACCCACTATCCATTGCAGTATCTCGTTTACATTACTTGCCATAAAACCAAAAAACACACCTACAGCAACCACCGCAATCCCTACTATATAATTCATCCGGATGATCTTTTTTGTACTTGCGGCCGGATTGATGTACTTAAGATAAATATCATTGGTGATATAGGCCTGCGCGGCATTAAGGGTGCCACTGAATGTACCCATAAACGCTCCAAGCAAGCCTGTCAGCACCAATCCCAATACGCCGATTGGTAAAAATGTATTGATCGTTGCAGGTAGCACTCTTTCAAAATCAGTAACCCCATCCGGTCCTTTTAGATAAAGCTGGTTATAATATAAAAGTGCCAGCACCGTAAGCCCGATCACCATAGAATACCTGATCGGCAATAGAATGATACTTACAAATCCTGTCATTTTACTGGCTTCTTTGGGGCTTCTTGTACTTAGCACCTTTTGCATATCATAATTTGGCGCAGGTCCTGCAAGTGAGGCAAACACTCCTTTTAATAACATCATCATAAAAAAAGCGCCGAACAGGCTGAATCCATCTTCCGCGATTTTTTTATTGGCATCCGCCGCTATCGCAGTCCAGTCCAGGTTCAGTTTCCAGGTGAAAAATGGGTCATCCCAGCCTTTGGGAACATTTAATGTTTGCCCCTGCAGGTGCTGCATCGCGATGACGGCAATGGCGATACATGCCAGTGTCATGATGATATATTTGATCACATCTCCTGTTACGATGCTGTGCATGCCACCGATAATTGAATAAAACATAGCAAACAGGGTAAAAACGATCCCGTAAAAATGCGGGACATATTTATCCGAAATATCAAATGGTACATACGCTTTTATAGCATCCCATGGAATAAATACCTGCATAAACTTACCCAGGCCCACAAACCCATAGGCAAGAAACCCCAGGCAACTGATAAGCGCAAATGCTATCACGATAATATGCGAGCCCTTAACGCCCGGTCCTGTAAGACCAAATCTTGTCTGCAGCCATTCCGCCCCCGTATTGGCATTACTGCGCCTTAACCACTTGCTTAAGAACATCATCATGAACACCTGGTTGAAAACCGGCCATAACCAGGGTATCCAGATACTCTTCAACCCATATACAAAACACAATGCCACCATCCACATCGTGCCGCTGATATCAAACATATCGCTTGCATCGCTCAGGCCGAGTTTATACCAGGGCAGGCTTTTACCTCCCAGTAAATAACTCTCTTTATTCTCTCTTGCTTTTTTCCGGTAATACCAACCTACCAGTACCATTGTTACAAGGTATATAAGTACTATGCCGATATCTATCCAACTTAATTTCATCTACAGGTTTTACATTTCAATAGTATGTCAATAAATAGCCGTTTTAAAAACGGTTGCAGGATGAAGAGTCAGCCCGCAACCTCAGATTCCAACGATTGCTGCTGTTAGATTCTTATTGATAAATTTTTTCATTATTTACGTCCTTTTCAAAAAGTGTTCTCTCAAGTTCATAAAATTTCTGGAAATCCGCAGCCGACACCTGCCCTTTATACGGCGCGTAATAGTGCATCTTTTTCATACCCTCATTATACCCATGATTCCGCCATACCAATACATAAGATATCTTATTGTCCCCAATTGCTTTCATCAGTGTTTCTGTCCACCATGAAGCATAAGGAATGGCCTCATACCCCGTCTCGGAAAGTGCAAATAATTTATTCTTTTCTTTCGCAGCTTCACCGGTAATGGCTAATAAGGCATTGGTGTTTTTCTCGAACCAGTTATTTTTTTGCGGGTCCTCATACTGATAGGTATCAAAACTCAGCATATCCACCACATCATCCCCGGGATAACGTTGTAAAAATTCTTCTTTTGATTTAAAGTCGCCCGATGTATTGTATACCCATAAGATATTATGCAATTTCTTTTGTTGCTGCAGGTAATAAACGGTGAATCGCCAGAGCGTTTCAAATTCGTACTCACTACAGGTATTGCGGCACCACCAGAACCAGTTGCCGGTAAATTCATGAAAAGGACGAAACAATACAGGAATCGCTTCGCCTTTGCTTCCCTTAAGTGAACCAATAAATGCGGCTACCTTGTCCAACCATGACTTATATAACTCATGCCGGTCGCCACCCGGAAGTATGGCAGCAACGCTACCATGGGTGGTATCCCAGGCGCCTTTCTGCGCGCCAAACGGACTATCCGCATGCCAGCTAATGGTAGCAATGCCTCCTCTTTCATATCCTTCCCTGATAAACTGTTTCATTTTTTTAAATGGCACCCCATCCAAATTGGTCGTACCGTTTGGCCTTTCAATTCCACCCAGGTCCCAGCCGTATACAGCAGGATAATCGCCCGCAGTTTCTTTTACATCACTCCGGCCTGGTTTATATTTCCATTCTACACCATAGGCCAGGTCGTCCTGGTGACCAAACATAAAACCCTTTTGCGCCAGCGTCTTGAGGTTACGGTACAGGTTTACTGTCTCCTTACCGGCATCTTTATCAGCAGGCAACTCCTGTTGAGCGATCGCATGAAAGGAACAGATGATTAGTGCGGCAATAAGTAAATAAAAATACCTGGCGAATTGTTTCATCGTGGTGAAACTGTTTTATACATGACCGATCAGTTTTCAGACGCTATCTGAAAAATCCGTTTATTAAAAAGGAAAGGAATAGAATGGTATAATAAAGCCGGCTCATTCATGTGTTGAGCGAATGAGCCGGTTCTTTTAAAGCTAGTTTATTTTACTAATATCACATCATCCAGGTAAAAGGTTTCGTCCTGCCCATCAGGCCCCTGTATACGCCAGCCGATCTGGTTAAAAGCTGTACCGGTAGCCCATAAGTTGAGGGTGCCGACTGAAATCTTAAAATAGGTCCATACATTGGCAGGTACATTTATTTTGGTAGGCGTTTCAAAACTTGCGAAACCACCCACGCTTGTGGAAGTGGATATCCAAAGCGGATAATCTTTAGAAGCTCCTTTTATCCAGAAGGACAGATAAGTATACCCGTCGTTGGAAATATTCGTCCATCCAAAACCAAGCTGGTGCCAGTTACCCGCAGCATATTTTTTTCCAACAGATTTTGTACCCGACTTAAAGACCGCGCTACTGATAAAACCAACATCGCCCCATGACGCGTCCTGGAAACCTGGCGCATAATCATCGGTAAAAATCTTGAATGCCTTATCCAGGTTTACAAATTCCTGCGAGGTTGTCATTGGCCCGGTTGAATTAGTGATCGTGAGCGTTGCCCTGTTCACCGTAGTAGCCGGCATCGCTATCACGAGTTGCCTTTTGGTGGAAGAAATGATAGTGGCTTCATTGGTAGTGCCGGTCAATAACACCTTCGACACATCATTGAGATTATTGCCTGATAATATGAGAACGGTACCTGCAGTAAAATTGTAATTAGAAACATCGGTAACGCTTGGCAATGCTATCACATTAAATGGAATAGTCACCTGCTTTCCAAGCCTGTTGGTAAATACAATGTTCTGAGGTCCGCCATTGGCTGTATCAGGCACCCTGAATACAAGTGCGTTCTCTGTGTTGAATACAGCATTAAAAGGCGCGGGTACATTTCCTTTGTCAAAAACGATCTTCACGATATCTCCCAATCCGTTTCCTTTTAATGTCAGCACCTGGTTACCCGGGCCTGTTACTGGTGATACTGCTTCAGCTACGGGATTGGATGAAGCATCGGCCCTGGACTTTGTTTCTTTTGTACAAGCTGCCAGCACTATCATCGTAATGATAAGGACAGGTAAAAAAGTAAACAGATTTTTTATATTTTTCATGCGATGTTTGTTTTATACATTAATAATACGGTACAGCGGCTTCCAGCAGTTTAGGATTACTTACTGTTTCAGACTGTGGAATAGGCAGGAAAAGCTGCGCCGCGGAAGTGATGGTCGCTTTAAAACTTGTCAATTGTTTATTACCATCATAAGTACCTCTTTCCTGCGCCTCTATCATTTGTTTGGCTTTGGCAAAACCCTGGCGTTGAATATCAAACCAGTAATCGCCTTCAAAAGCAAACTCCACTTTTCTTTCATGCAATATATCGTCCAATGTAAAGCTGGTCACACTTACCAGGCCTGCGCGATTGTGTACCGCATTATAAGCTGCCAGCGCGCCTGCATCGCTGGTGCTGGTACCGCCTGCAAGTACAGCTTCTGCATAAATAAGCAATACATCCGCGTATCGCAGGATATACGTGGCGATTTGGCTATGTGAATTTGTATTCACAGGTTCATTTGTCCGGTTTGGACCTACCACATATTTGAGGATATTCGAACGTGTACCAGTCTTGATCTTATAATCATCCGTATTGTTCGTTGTGGTATCATAAGTAAACCCGGTCGGAAAGTTCACATTCACCCAATCTGCTTTATGAAAACCCTGTTCCATTACAGACCACTGTCTCCTGTTATCACCGAATGAGTAACCAGTAGCCGGGTTCAGCATATCAATAGAGGGAACCACGGCTGAATAGCCATTACCGCCTGTGGGTAAAGGACGTAGTAATGGTTGTGGCCCTACATATAACTGATACCTGTTGCCCCCATTCCATCCCATTGCCGTAAGCCAGCGCAGGGAAAACAGGTTTTCTTTATTATTGTTATTGGCAAAAGCGGAGGATGTGAACATAGAAAGATAATCTGCATTCAACCCGATCTTTCCGGGATTGGCAGTAGCATAATCCATCACTTCTTTTGCTTTTAATTTCGCATTGGGATAATCTTTCAGGTAGAGATAAATTTTCGCCATCAGTCCTTTCGCCGAATAGCGGCTTACACGGCCGTCCTGCGCGGCTACTTCAGGCAGGTTGGCTTCTGCAAATTTCAGGTCCTCGATCGCGAATTTCAATACATCTTTTTGCAGGTAACGTGGCACCAGGTAACCACCTGGCTCAGTCAGCGCAACCGGGTTGTCCACGATAGGCGCATCGCCAAAGGTTCTCCCTATATAGAAATATGAAAACCCGCGTATAAATCTCGCTTCCGCGATACCTGCATTGAGGAAAGGCTGTTCACCCAACTGCGCTTTCTTTTTTTCAAACGATTGAATCAGCACGGATGCCTGGCCGGCTGCCTTATAACACGATTTCCAGGTATCAAATATCAACCCGTCTGTACTCTGGATATTAAAATTATAAAAAGAATTATACTGCGCATTGCCGGCAGCGCCAGTAACAGTACCTCCCAATACATCGCCTACTGAAATAAAGGCCTTATCAAACCAGTTATTCCATACGGCATTATATAAAAGCCCGGTAGCGCCATTTACTTCCACCGCATTGCTGTAATAGTTATCTACCGTAGGTGAAACTGTAGAAGGATTATCCAGGAAAGATTTCTTACATGAGCTGGCAAGTATGACCAACCCGCATAAAAGAAATATTGACTTGTTCTTCATTATATGATGTTTAAACTAAATTAAAATTCGATGTTGGCACCGATGGTAAATGTTCTTGGATTTGGATAATGCCCATTATCGATGTTCATGAAACGGACACTGTTATTATATGCACCCAGTTCAGGGTCATAACCTGTGTATTTGGTAAATGTTTTCAGGTTCTGTATAGACGCATATATTTTTGCTGCCGCGATCTTTGCTTTGCCAATAAAGTTCTTTGGCAAACTATACCCGATAGCAAGATTCTGTATACGCAGGTAAGAACCATCTTCGATATACCGGTCAGATATACGCAGGTTATTATTATGCCATTGGTTATACCGGGGTAAAGAACCATTCGGATTGGAAGCAGTATACCTGTCCAGCACAGTAGTGAGCTGGTTGGTATAAGCGGAATTCATTGCTTCTGTTTGTCTGCGTGAGTAGTTAAAGATCTTTGCGCCATAACTTCCCGTAATAAATACTGAAAGATCAAATCCCTGGTAGGTAAATGTGTTGGTCATTCCATAAGTAAACTTGGGATTTGGATTGCCTATTTCCGTTACATCCTTGTCGTCGATTTTCTTATCGCCATTCAGGTCTTTGAACCGGATATCTCCCAGCCATTGCTGCCCGATACCCACTGGCAATCCCCAGTCTGTGCCATTATTCAATTCAGCCATGCTCCTGAAAAGTCCATCGGTGACATACCCATAAAAAGAACCCATTGGCAATCCCTGTCTTGAAAGACTTACGAGATTGAGTGTGCCATATTCATTGAACTCGCCCTTGATGATCGCATCCGGTGTATTGAGATAGTCAAGCCTGTTTTTATAATGACTGAATATGATACCGGTTTTCCAGCTGAAGTTTTTATTCTGGATATTATACGTAGTGATACTTACATCTATACCGGTATTCGTCATCTGTCCGTCATTGGTAATAGGAGTTTTAATATCCTGGTAGTCCTGCCCAAGGCCGGAGAATGCGCCTAACTGTGTTGGCAGTAACATATCAGAGGTTACTTTTTTATACACATCGATTGTTACATCTACTTTTTTATTAAATAGTGTAGCATCCACCCCCGCATTGTACGTAATCACAGATTCCCAGCTCAGGTTAGGGTTTTCTACGTTAGCCGGCAAACCACCAGCGCCAAACGGAGCTGTTGGATAAAGTATGATATTCGAAGTAAACACATTGGAAGCGCCCACATCCTGGTTACCAACAGCGCCTGTTCCCACTCTCAATTTAAGATAGTTCAGGTTTTTTATATCGCTTGCAAAAGGCTCATTGGTAACAGTCCAGGAAGCGGATGCAGCCGGAAAATATCCCCACCTGTTATTGGGCCCGAAGCTGGATGAACCATCTGCACGGATCGTACCGGTGATGGAATATTTATTATTAAATGTATAACCAACACGGGCAAAATAGGATTCCATTTTCCATTTATCTGCTCCTGCTCCTATTTGCTCACCAGACCCATCACCACCTGCGCCTGCCGCCAGGGAAGGAAGATTAAGTACAAGATTATCTCTATTCACCTGGATGTAGTCATACTGGCTATACTGCGCCTCATGACCAAGCGTGGCGCTTATAGAATGTTTGCCAAAATAGTTGTTGTAGGATAAATAGGTTTTAAAAGCATAGTATATGCTGTTATTCCGTTCTTCTCTTAATCTTGAGGGAGAAATAATGGTAGCATTTGTACTATCGTTTTTGAGATAAGGTTGAAAAGCCTTTCCACTTCTCAGGTTAAAATCGTAGTTCAGCTCATTTCTCAACGTCAGGCCTTTCATGATATCAATATCAGCATATACATTTCCAAAAGCTTTTGTTGATACAGCCCGAACATCCCGCAGACTGGCCAGCGCGACAGGATTATTAGGATTTCCAAACTGGCTGCCACCGATCACGGATTGAGAAATATAATTACCATATATATCTTTTACAGGTGATGCGGGACTATTGAATAATACCACGCTGGTCACCGCATCAAACCCATCGGATAAACCGATCTTTTGATTACTTCTTGAAAGATTGGAACTGATGCCTGCTTTAAGCCAGCTCTTCACCTGCTGATCCAGGCTTAAGCGCAGGTTATATCTTTTGAATTTTGTTTCGATCAATGTTCCCTGTTGATCGAAATACCCGCCGGAGAAATAATAGGTGGTCTTTCCCTGTCCACCGGAAAAAGATAACTGGTGACTTTGAATACTGCCTCGCTGGTAGATTTCATCCTGCCAGTCCGTACCTGTTCCAAGTACACTTGGATCTTTGAACTCGCCGATACTATCCAGTCCGCTACCCGGAACGGCCCGTATTTCATTTACCAGCGAATTCATATAACCAGCATTCTCCCGCAAATTCATTACGGATAATTTTTTGGGGATTTCCTGGATACTATAATATGTATCATAGGTAACCTTGCCTTCGCCGCTACGACCTTTTTTGGTAGTCACCAACACTACACCATTCGCACCACGTGAACCATAGATCGCCTGCGCCGAAGCATCTTTCAAAATATCTACCGAAGCGATATCCGAAAGATTCAATGTTGCCAATACGCTTTGCCCGGTTGATCCGGAACCACCACCGAGTACATTCTGTTCAAGACTATTATTTTGAGCCACCAATGGCACGCCATCGACTACATAGAGAGGCTCATTTCCATTCACGGAAGTTATACCCCGGACTCTTACAGAAACACAACCACCGGGCTGGCCGCCATGGCTGTTTACTGTCACTTCCGCCACTTTTCCCTGCACTGACCCGTCAATTTCCTATACC
>CAZGSG010000242.1:0-9038 GCA_964528095.1 uncultured Terrimonas sp. | reverse complement strand
TGTACCCATGTAGAATCCGATCTCCCAAATAGTAGGTGTATAATAAGTACTCCATGCACTCGGCAGGTAGTCACGGTATACCGAAGTAACGATGATCACAAAACGTTCGAACCACATACCGATATTCACCAGTATGGACATGAAGAAAGTAACCAGCAGGTTCCTTCTCATTTTGCTGAACCAGAAGATCTGTGGCGATAATACGTTACATCCCATCATCAGCCAGTAGCTCCAGCCATAGGGGCTGCTCAGGCTCAAACGGTTTTCTTTGAACGCAAACCACTCGTAGTCCACATGTGAATACCAGGCCATGAACAACTCGGTGAGGTAAGCAATACCCACGATAGAACCCGTGAGCACAATTACCTTATTCATCACTTCAATATGCTCCAGCGTAATATATTCCTGTAGTCCCAATACTTTTCTTGTAACCAGCAACAGCGTTTGCACCATCGCAAAACCAGAGAAGATCGCACCCGCTACGAAGTAAGGAGGAAAGATCGTGGTATGCCAGCCTGGAACAACTGAGGTTGCGAAGTCAAAGGATACAATCGTGTGTACAGACAATACAAGTGGTGTACTCAATCCTGCAAGTACCAATGATAATGATTCGTGTCTTTGCCAGTGTTTGGTACTTCCTGTCCATCCGAATGCCGCAACGCCGTAGAACATCTTACGCCATTTCAGTTTGGCCCTGTCACGCAGCGTAGCAAGGTCAGGCAATAGACCTGAGTACCAGAACAGCAATGAAACGGTGAAGTAAGTAGATATCGCGAACACGTCCCATAAAAGTGGTGAGTTGAAGTTCACCCAAAGAGGACCACGTGTATTTGCATAAGGCAATACGAAGAAAGCATCCCATACACGACCCATGTGCCAGATCGGGAACTGGCCCGCACACATTACCGCAAAGATGGTCATCGCCTCAGCCGCACGGTTCACACCCGTTCTCCATCCCTGGCGGAACAACAGAAGTGTCGCAGAAATCCGCGTTCCCGGGTGACCGATACCGACCCACCATACGAAGTTGGTGATATCCCATCCCCAGCCGATGGTTTTATTCAGGTTCCACTGGCCCGTACCATAGTACACCTCCATGGTTACCGATAAAATACCAAAGCCCAGCAATGCAACCGAAATAAGAAACCCGATCCACCAGAGCCTGGATGGCTTTGTTTCCACCGGGCGGCAAATATCTTCTGTCACCTGGTGATAATCCTTACTACCATCTACCAGTGGTGGTCTTACCTGTGATTCGTATCTGAGTAATGACATATTAATTATTAAACTTTGAACAAGAGCCGCCGTAACGGATCAAGCTTTTCATTATTTATTCAACTATTTTTCTACTTCGTTGTTCTATTTTTTTCAAGCGGACCGGGCGGGTATTCTTTCGTTCGATTCCCGCCATTTTATTTATCGTACCGGTATTCTAAAATACCAATGACGATAGTATAAAACATTCTCCCCCTTTTCGCTCAATTTTTAAAGAACTATAATCCCCTTCAACCGGGAACCAATCTTATATGATCACCGGGTGTTTCTCATTGCTCTAAAACACCCGTTTTTTTCTTAATGATGCTCTGACGGCGCCAGCTCTTCCTTTGCTGCCGGTAAACCGCCATGATGTTCTGTGCCGCCTTCTCCATGTGATGCTTTTCCAACAAGCTCATCCGTGTTTCTCACTTTTGCGAGATAGGTTACATTCGGCAACACGTGTATCTGCTCCAGTACATAAAAACTGCGCTGTGGATTATCTGCACGGATCTGGCTCACCTGGCTTTGTTTGTCTTTTACATTTCCAAACACAATCGCATCTCCCGCGCAAGCTTGCTGACAAGCTGTTTTCGCTTCACCATCTACCAACGGGCGACCGGCTTTTTTTGCTGTTAATTTAGCAGCCTGTGTGCGTTGTATACAGAAACTACATTTTTCCATTACTCCACGTGAACGAACTGTTACATCAGGATTCAATACCATTCTTGTCAATTCATCATTCATCTGGTGTACTACAGGGTCCAGTTTACCTACCAGCTGCTGATCCTGGTTGTTCGGGAAGCTATCAGCTCCTGTATAATCAGACCAGTTAAAACGACGCACTTTGAACGGACAGTTATTAGCGCAATACCTTGTACCGATACAACGGTTATAGGCCATTTGGTTAATACCTTCACTGCTGTGGTTGGTTGCCGCTACCGGGCAAACGTTTTCACAAGGAGCGTTGTCACAATGCTGACACATCATTGGCTGGAATACCACACCTTTCAGATCATCCGGATTGTTCTCATCGCTTACAAAATAGCGGTCGATCCTTAACCAGTGCATATCATGGTAGCGCAATACCTCGCTCTTACCAACAACCGGTACATTATTTTCCGCATGGCAGGCAACTACACAAGCGCCGCAACCATAACAGGCATTCATGTCAACGGTCATACCCCATTTAATACCGGGCTGATCGTGTACACCATAAAGCGTCGCCTCTTTGCGATAGTCACCGCTGGCGCTCGCATATTTATCAACCAGGTCCTGGCGATAATCAACTATTTCATTTGGATTCTTTTTGAAAGAAGCCAGTGTTGTTTCTCTTACTACTTCCACACGACCCTCGTAAGAGTTGTGGATCTGCATCTGCGCGATCTTTTGTTTGCGATCAGCGTTCGTGATCGTTACTTCATTGCTGTAATCAACAGTAGTACCGTTGAAAGCAGCAAACTGGTATACATTCTGACCAACGCCGGCAGCTGTTTTTCCCATTCCCTCGCTTCTTCCGTATCCTACTGCCACTGCAATTGTATTGGCATTCATACCCGGTATAACAAGGATCGGCAGTTCTATTTCTTTCTTACCGGCAACGGCGATCTTGATAACAGGTTTAGAAGGATAATATTCGTAATTGTTGATCTGGGATTCATTGTTTTTGTCCATCAGGTCGAGACCAAGCATTTCTTTCGCCATGCTCATCGACATCATCGCATAGTTGTCCCAGCATGCTTTGGATATAGCATCCGGCAATTCCTGTAACCAGGGGTTGCTGGCACCATGACCTGTACCTACAGAAACTTTCTGGTATAAAGCGATCTCGTATTTGCCCGCTTTTTTTGCACCATTGATCGCCGTTGCCGCTGTTGCTACTGAACCACCGGAATAAGAACCGCTGCCACTTGTTGTTACCGTGTTTACGATATCAGTTGCAAGGCCGCTTGCCCCTGTATATATACCATCCTGCAATACTTTATCAAATGCTGCTTCTGATCCCAGTTTGGCAACCCAGTAGTTCTTGAAATAAGTATCGTAGTCGATATTGTTACCACTCCATTTCAGCAAAGAAGTCTGGAACGGACGTGTTTTAAATAATGGATAGATCGTAGGCTGAAGGAAACTGGTGATGCCCGCTTTTGCTTCCGCATCGCCCCAGCTTTCGAGATAATTATGAGAAGGGATGATGAAATTGCACAACTCTGTTGTTTCATCCATCTTTTCACTGAAAGAAATACTCAGCTTCACTTTTTTCAATGCCGCTTTGAATTTATCCGCATTGTGATAGTTGTATGCAGGATTGGCTCCGTAGATCAATAAAGCGCCGACCTGGCCATTGTCCATTTGTGATACGAGGTCTTCGAGGTCTTTATCGATACCCTGGCGATAATTAACCGGAAGGTTCCAGTTGATAGTAGTGCCATTGGCACCAATCGCGTTATTGATCGCGTTTACAATGATCTGTACATTGACATCATTGCTGCCGGCAACAACCAGTGCAGCGCCATTATGTGCTTTAAGATCCTCAGCAACCGTTTTGATACCTGCTGCCAGTTTTGCATCAGCAATAGCAGGGGCAGAAACAGAACCATCCAATGCCGCCAGTAAAGCCAGCGCTATTGCACCTGTTTCAGAAGGGCGGTGAGTAAAACGCTGATCAGCGGTAGCTCCTGTAGTACTGAGGAAACCTTCAAACTGATAGTGTTTGCTCATCTGCGGGTTCTTCTCATCGATCTTGCGACCCTTGGTATAGCCGATAGCGTTTTCAACGCCGTTTAACCAGGTGCCGAGAAAATCAGCGCTAAGGCTTACGATCACCCTGGCTGCATCAAAATTATAAGTAGGTATTTTTCTTCCAAATCCACTGGCTTCGTTGGCCAGCAACATACCGCTATATGAAACCGCGTCGGCCTGTACATGACGAAGACCGGGATATTTAGCAATGATTTCTTTTGTAGAAGGCGATACGATGGTGCTTGTTAATAATACAACCGGAGCTCCGCTCAAACCAGCCATTGCTGTAGCTACCAGTTTATCCAGCTGATCGTATGTGGGTACTTCTTTATACTCGTTACCTATTTTTTGTTTGGGATGTGTGATGCGGTGCATATCATACAGGTCAAGTACAGATGCCTGTGCCCTTGCTGTAGTACCGCCTTTTGTAAAAGGACTGAGTTCGTTGCCTTCGATCTTGATCGGACGTCCGTCTCTTACTTTCGCCAAAACAGGGATCACATCACCGTCCTGTACAAAAGTAGTCGCGTAATATTTTGCTTCGCCGGGAATGATATTCTCTGGCTTGTTAGCAAAAGGAATAGCCTTCCGTACAGGCGTTTTACAGCTTGCGGCCAGTGTGGCTGCTGCAGTGCTAAAACCCAGGTATTTCAGGAAATCTCTACGGGGCGCTTTGGCATCCAGTAATCCTTTCTGATCGAGGTCTTCAAAAGGGAGCTCTTCTCCGAACTCATCCTGTACTTTCTTTTGAAAGTCTTCTGTTTCGTTAACCTCTCTGAAACCCTGCCAGTACTTATTTTGGCTCATTTATAATTAATTTGAAAATTAGTCAATCGGAAATTTGAAAATGAAACCCTTCTTCTATTGCAAACATCTTGCGGACCGCCTCGTGGCGACTGATCGTTAATAGTGGCATTTCTGACATTCGATCCCACCGATATCTTTCACGGTTACACTATCCATTTTATGTGATTTGATATCGTTGTGGAACTTCTCGTAAATGCTATAAAATTTGTTACCAGTGCTGTCTGTATTAAAGTCAACTTTGGTTTGACGGTGACAGTTCACGCACCAGCCCATGCTCAGTTCAGACACCTGTTTTACTTCATCCATCGCGGTGATCTCACCATGACAGGTCTGGCACTGTACTTTTCCGGCCCTGATATGCTGTGAGTGGTTAAAGTATACATGATCAGGAAGGTTGTGTATCCTGTCCCAAACAATCGGTTTTGCTTTGGAAGGATCCCAGTCGTTAGGATTTTTAGGATCAAATCCGGCGTATTCGTAAAGCTTGGCGATCTCCGCGGTTCCGTTGATCACATTGCCATTCTCATCATGCAGTTCTGGTCCTTTGGTGTATGACTGGATCGTCTTGTGACAGTTCATACATACGTTGACTGCAGGGATAGTGGCGGATTTGCCTTCCCATGCATTGCCATGGCAATACAGACAGTTGATCTGGTTGATGCCGGCATGTACTTTATGTGAATAATAAATAGGTTGTTTGGGTTCGTAGCCGGTCTGTCTTTGAAGACCGATAGCACTGGTTGTCAACAGGTAACCACCAACTATAAAGAAAAGGATCGCTACCATGGCGATATAAACCTTGTTACGATAAAAAGGGATTGGCTCGGGGCGGCTGATTCCTTCCGCATCATCAGACATCTTTTTCAGATTGCTGTTGATATACATCAGGATCATCGCGATAATGCCGAGGATCAGGGAAATAACACCGAAAATAACCGCGTTTTGATTGGATTTCGAATCGCCGCCATCTCCTGTTTCAGTGGTTGGTTTGCCTGCATTGGGCCCAGCCGCAAAAGTCGTATTGATATGAGTAACTATCGCGTCTATTTCAGGTTCGGTAAGTGCAGGAAAAGCGGTCATTTCTGTTTTGAACTTCGCTTTTAGTTCCTGGGTATGCGCATCCGTGGCCATATAGGCTGAAGGATTGTGTATCCATTTGTACAATTCCTTGCGATCGGCCCATTTACCCCTATCTTCTAACCCGCCCAATGCCGGACCTGTCCCATCATTAAAAACATTGTGACAGCTTGCGCATTTTGCCAAAAACAAAGCCTTACCATCCTGTGCCGCAACGTTAATAACGGAAAAAAGAGTGAAGGAAAGTATTAAAAGAGGCAGTTTATGGATGATTGGTTTAGAAGAAATCATAGACACAGTTGATCTGAAAAATGTGGATAAATAGCTCTAACTGGCTGCAAAAATAAGTCAGGAACTTAACAAAACGACAACAGGTCAAAAAATTTTTTAACCCGCTACCAGCCTGCATTTCAGCGTATTTATAAATGATTTTAGGACTTGCTCATTTTTGTTTGTCATGAAATAGTCAATGTCACTTACAGCTGTTAATAGTTAATTTGAAAATGAATGATGAATGATTTTCCTGACTTTTGCAATCTCAAAACAAAAACCATCCGGCTGCAGGTGCCGGTTGACGGATATTATTTTTTTTGAATAGATTCATTTTAAATGCTTGAACGTTTACAAAAGAAATGGAAAGTAGGTGGCCTTCAACTGCTGCTCATACTTTGCACTTTCGCCATCGGCGGAAGCCTGACTGGTTATGCGGGAAAAAGAATAATGAATGTTTTACCCGTCGAAAAAGGCTGGCTTTGGGTGGTTATATATATTATCCTGGTCACCCTGGTCTGGCCCTTCTCCGTGCTGCTTGTAAGCGTTTTCTTTGGTCAATTCCGCTTTTTTACTGGTTATTTGAAGAAAATGGGGGCTAGAATGGGCCTGGTTAAAAAAATTCCTGCTCCCGTTGCCGATAAAAAAATCATCAAAATTGCCATTTTCGCTTCCGGAGCAGGCTCTAACGCAAAAAAGATCATTGAACATTTTAGAAATGCGCATGCCGTCAACAATCCCGAAACGCCGCAGGTAAAAGTGGTGCTTATTGTAAGCAATAAACCCGGGGCCGGTGTTTTACAGATCGCCGCAGATCACGCGATTCCCACCTTGCTAATAGATCGTGAACGTTTTTTCCGGGGCGATGGCTATGTGCCGGAACTGGAGAACCAGGAAATCGATTATATCATTCTTGCAGGCTTTTTATGGAAGATCCCGGCGACCCTGACCAATGCCTATGCAATGCGCATCGTTAATATTCATCCGGCACTATTGCCCAGTTATGGAGGCAAAGGCATGTATGGTAAATTTGTACATGAGGCCGTCATCGCCGCCGGCGAAACCGAAAGCGGTATTACTATTCACTATGTAGATGATAAATACGATCACGGCGCTATTATTTTCCAGGCCCGTTGTCCTGTATTACCTACCGATTCTGCCGATTCGCTGGCAGCACGCGTTCACGCGCTGGAACATGCGCATTTTCCCTTTGTAATAGAAAAACTAGTGTCAAGTCAAAAATCAAAAGTCAAAAGTCAAAAATAGACTCCGATATAGGAAGCTGCTTTTATCTGTTGAGTTTTACATTTTTAATTGCGGGCCAGGAAATTTTCAGCAGCAGAAGCAATTCCTCCCACTATTTGTATCTCCGACAGGCAATAGTATATTTACCTAACAACCCTGATCAAATCAAAAATGTAAATCCATTACACGGAAACCATTTTTGAATTTTGGCTTTTGAATTTTGAATTTACTTAAACTACTCATATGAGATTCACACTACTACTATCCTTTCTGTGCATTGCACAGTTTTCTTTTTCACAAACAATATTAAAAGAAGCCAGTCCTGAAACAGTTGGCATGTCAGGCGAACGAATAAAAAACATTGATCGTTTATTGCAGGAGTATATCGATAAGAAATGGATAGCAGGTGGTGCAGCAATCGTGGCCCGGGATGGTAAGATCGTTTATTACAAAGCGCTGGGCAATAACGGTAACAGCTCTTACAAAAGAGATGATATATTTCGCATTGCTTCACAAACGAAGGCCATTACCAGCGTGGCCATCATGACGCTGTATGAAGAAGGTAAGTTGCTGCTCAATGACCCCGTCGGAAAATTTATTCCGGAATTCAACAACCAGCAGGTGATCGATAAATTTAATAAAGCGGATACAACTTATACCACGGTACCAGCCAAAAGACCCGTAACCATCCGCGATCTGCTTACACATACCGCAGGCCTGGGATACGCGCAGATCGGCGACCCGCAAGCCACGGCTATTTATTATAAAAATGGCATCATTGGCGGACTCACCAGTGATAAAGTATACCTGGCTGATAAAATAAAAAAACTGGGAACACTGCCCCTGCTGTTACAACCCGGCGAACGTTGGATGTATAGTCTTAGTGTTGACGTTCTTGGTTACGTGGTAGAAGTTATCAGCGGCATGAGCCTGGACGCTTATTTTAAGAAAAAGATCTTTGAGCCACTGGGCATGAAAGACAGTTATTTTTATTTGCCCAAAGAAAAATACAACCGCCTGGTCAATCTGTATTCAGAAGATAGCACCGGCAAAGTCATCCTGTTTAAAGGCGATCTTGATCTTAATGGAAACATGGCATCGGATTATCCTGTTTCCGCAGGTACCTATTATTCAGGCGGAGGAGGATTGTCTTCCACAGCGCTTGATTATGCCATTTTCATGCAGATGCTTCTCAATGGCGGCAGTTATAATGGTAAACATATCCTTAGCCCATCCAGTGTGCGGATGATGACAGTGAGCCAGTTTGACAAGCTCGACTGGCCATCCAATAAAATGGGACTTGGCTTCAACGTGTATGATGAAAAAGGCGCGGCCACCAGCCCGCTTTCACCAGGATCATTCGACTGGGGTGGAATGTTCAGCTCTACCTATTGGATAGATCCCAAACAAAAAATAGTAGCGCAGCTTTTCCTCAACCAGTTTCCAAATTCACATGGCGAGATCCATGATAAATTTAAGGCGGTGGTGTATGGCGCGATAGACAACTAAGAGATAAAAGGGTGAAAAGAGGCTAAAGAGAGGGGCTAACTTAACTTTAATCGTCTCAGAGGTGTCTATAAATATAAAACCGCACACTCTTTCACCCCTTTTCACCCTTTTATCTCTTAGTTAAACATTTTACCATA
>CAZGSG010000241.1:0-9051 GCA_964528095.1 uncultured Terrimonas sp. | reverse complement strand
AATAATTATTAACCCGGGAGCTGATCAGTGGAAGAAGTTGTTACAGCGACCTGTACTGGACCCGCTTATGTTGGAAAAACAGGTCAGGAAAATATTGACCAGGGTAGCATCGGGTGGTGATAAGGCATTAAAGAAATTTACGAAGGAATTTGATGGGGTTACAGTTAGAAATTTATTGGTAAACGAAAAAGAGATAAAAGAAGCAAAGGCACAGGTAGACGAAGCGTTGCAGGCAGCGATCCTTGTAGCAAAAGAAAATATTGAGATCTTTCACAAAGCACAGCAGAAAGAAGAAACAGTCATTGAAACAATGAAGGGAGTAAGGTGCTGGCGCCGATCAGTGGGTATCGAAAAAGTGGGCCTTTATATTCCAGGAGGTACGGCACCTCTGTTTTCTACGGTACTTATGTTGGCTATCCCTGCAAAACTGGCTGGTTGTAAGGAGATCATCCTTTGTACGCCTCCGCAAAAAGATGGAAAAATAAATCCTGTTATTCTCTTTGCTGCCCGCACAGCAGGGATTACAAAAATCTTCAAAGCCGGAGGTGCACAGGCAATTGCTGCAATGGCCTATGGAACAGAAAGTATTCCTGCAGTGTATAAGATCTTTGGCCCCGGTAACCAATATGTCAACTGCGCAAAACAACTTGTACAACTGACAGGTACGGCAATTGATATGCCGGCTGGCCCCAGCGAGGTCTGCGTGCTGGCAGATGATACCGGGGAGCCATCCTTTATTGCTGCAGACCTTTTATCACAGGCAGAACACGGGCCGGATAGCCAGGTCTTATTTGTAACCACTTCTGTTTCGCTAGCCACAGCAGTAAAAGAAGAAGTAAATAAACAATTGACTGATCTTTCCCGAAAAATATTTGCACAACAATCACTGTTAAACAGTAAGATAATTGTGCTGGAAAATATACAGGATGCAATTGAACTGGTTAATGAGTATGCGGCCGAACACCTGATCATCGCTTGCAGAGAGGATGAAATGATTGGCGGCCAGATAAGAAACGCAGGTTCCGTGTTTTTGGGCAACTACTCACCGGAAAGCGTGGGTGATTATGCCAGCGGCACCAATCATACACTACCAACCAATGGTTTTGCAAAAGCCTATAGCGGCGTGAGCATAGATAGTTTTGTAAAAAAGATCACTTACCAGCAATTAAGTAAAGAAGGCTTAAGGAATATTGGCAAAACAGTACAGATCATGGCAGAGGCTGAGGGACTGGACGGGCATGCAAATGCTGTCACTGTCAGATTAGGTAAATGATAAATCATTATTGAATTAATATAATCGCGGTATAGCATGAGTTTCGATATAAACAAGCTGGTTAGAAAAAATCTGCAGCATATAAAACCCTATTCATCTGCCAGGGATGAGTTCAGCGGAGAAGCAAAAGTATTCCTGGATGCAAATGAAAACAGCCTGGGATCACCCCTGGTTAAATGGTACAATCGTTATCCTGATCCGCATCAGCAAAAACTTAAAGCGGTAATCAGCCAGGTAAAATCGGTGGAAGAGGATACGATCTTTTTAGGAAACGGGAGTGATGAATGTATTGACCTGTTGTTCCGCTGTTTTTGTACTCCGGGCGAGGACAACGTGATCATCTGCCCGCCGACCTATGGCATGTATGAAGTCAGCGCGGCGATCAATGATGTAGGGATCCGCCGGGCTAATTTAACTCCCGCATTTCAACTCGACCTGGGCCTGGTAGAAAGTCTCGTAGATGCAAATACCCGGATCATTTGGATATGTTCTCCCAATAATCCCACGGGCAATAGTATTCATTACCAGGATATAGAAATGTTACTGAATAATTTCAAGGGCCTGGTTGTGGTTGACGAAGCGTATATCAATTTTGCCCGGCAAAGATCATTGACTGTTGAATTAAAAGAATATCCCAACCTGGTTGTATTGCAAACATTCAGTAAGGCCTGGGGGCTGGCTGCACTACGCCTGGGAATGGCATTTGCCTCAGCAGATATCATTAACTGGCTGAATAAGATCAAACCGCCATACAATATTAACCAGGCTACGCAGGAACTGGCTCTAAAGGCCCTGGAGGAGATAGGACAGGTGAATGATATGATCAGAGAGATCGTTGCGATGCGCGATGAACTCATAAAAGTATTTGAAAGGATGCCCCTGGTACAAAAAGTATATCCTTCGGATGCTAATTTCCTGCTGGTAAAAATCAGGAATGCAGAAAAAGTTTATGCTTTTTTATTGGAGAAAGGCATTGTAGTACGCGACAGGAGTAAGGTGGTATTATGCGAAGATTGTTTACGTATCACTATCGGCACAGAAGCGGAAAATACCATGCTGGTAGACATGCTGATCGGGTATATGAAAAACACTGCAACAAATTAAAACTTCAAAACACTTCCGGCGAGAGGAGTTTTTGAATTAAACAACAATTATGAAAAAAAGAGTTTTGTTTTTAGACCGGGATGGTGTGATATTAAAAGAACAACCGCCCGATTACCAATTAGACAGCCTGGAGAAAATAGATTTTATGAAAGGCGTTATCGGTGCACTTTCAGCAATAGGGTCGTCACTGGACTATTACAAAGTTCTTATCACTAACCAGGATGGTTTGGGTACTGATATTTTTCCTGAATCAACCTTCTGGCCCTACCAGGAACTCATGATCCGGACATTGGCCGGAGAAGGGTTTGAATTTGACGAAGTGCATATCGACAAGACCTTTGAAAAAGATAATATGCCTACAAGAAAGCCGGGTACTGGTTTATTGACCCATTTTTTTGACGAGGAAAAATATGATCTTGCTAACTCCTTTATGGTAGGCGATCGCTGGACAGATATGCAGCTGGCCAAAAACCTGGGAGTGAAGGGTATATTGATCAGATCGCCTTATCTGCCATTGACTGTAGAACAGGAAGAAATTTATAAGGATGTCATTGCGCTGGCTACCGATGACTGGAATGAGATCTATTCATTTTTAAAAAATGGATTACGCAGGGTTACACATGAAAGAAATACCAATGAAACGAAGATTCGTATTGATCTGAATATGGACGGATCTGGTAAAGCTGCCATTCACACAGGCATCGGTTTTTTTGATCATATGCTTGAGCAAATAGCCCGTCATGGTAAACTGGACCTGCAAATCACCTGCAATGGCGATCTGCAGATTGATGAACATCATACGATCGAAGACACGGGCATTGCTTTGGGAGAGGCATTTGCAAAAGCGCTGGCAGATAAAACAGGGATGGAGCGTTATGGTTTCGCCCTGCCGATGGATGAGTCGGAGGCGAAAGTACTGATCGATTTTGGTGGTCGTAACTGGATCGTGTGGAATGCGGAATTTAAAAGGGAGAAAATAGGTGAAATGCCTACAGAAATGTTTTTTCATTTCTTTAAATCATTCAGTGATGCGGCTAAATGCAATTTAAATATTGAGTGCAAAGGAGACAATGAGCATCATAAGATAGAAGTCATATTCAAAGCCTTTGCAAAAGCAATCCGTATGGCGGTAAAAAAAGACCCCTTCAGTAATTATTTACCCAGCACAAAAGGAGTTTTATAATGAGTATTGTAATACTTAAATATAATGCGGGAAATATTCAATCTGTATTATTTGCATTGGAGCGGTTGGGTGTTGATGCATTGGTAACAGATGACATCAATACTATTCAACAATCCTCGAAACTGATCTTTCCGGGTGTTGGTGAAGCTGGCTCAGCAATGGCCTATCTTAAAGAAAGAGGGTTGGATAAAGTGATCAGGAGCCTGCAACAGCCGGTATTGGGGATCTGTCTTGGCATGCAGTTGATGTGCAGTCATAGCGAGGAAGCAGACACAGACTGCCTCAATATCTTTAATGCTCCGGTTAAAAAATTCAACGAAGGATTAAAAGTTCCCCAGGTAGGCTGGAATACGGTAGAAGAAAGGTCTTCCATACTGTTCGATGGACTGGCGCAGGACCCTTATTATTATTTCGTGCATAGCTATTATGCTGCACTTGGTGAACACACGGCTGCTGTAACGGAATATGGTACCAGGTTTAGCAGCGCGTTAAAAAAAGATAATTTTTATGGTGTGCAATTCCACCCTGAAAAATCCGCCAAAGCGGGGGAGCAATTATTGAAAAATTTCTTAGCCATATAAAATGATCAAAGAGACGGCACTGGAGACGGTATGGCAAATGCGGCAGGCGGTCATGTACCCGCTGGAAACAATTGATTTTGTAAAACTGGACAACGATGCCACTGGCAGGCATTGGGCATTGTATGATGGAGAGGAACCTGTGTCCGTAATCTCTGTTTTTGAACAGGGAGAAGACATTCAGTTCAGAAAGTTTGCTACCAGGAAGGACCTGCAACAGCAAGGATATGGAACCAGGCTGTTGCAGCATGTATTTGATAATGCAATCAAAGAAAACAGGAACAGGATATGGTGCAATGCAAGAAAGACCGCTACGGCATTGTATGAAAAATTCGGCATGGTGCCGACTGGCGAAAGCTGGTGGAAACATGGTATTGAATTCATAAAAATGGAAAAAAAGCTACGCTGATTTATTTAAACAGGTTAACAATGAAGATTATTCCGGCAATAGATATTATCGACGGGAAATGTGTTCGTCTTACGCAAGGTGATTATGAGCAGAAGAAAATTTACAACGAAGATCCGCTTGAAGTAGCAAAGGCCTTTGAAGATGCAGGGCTGAAACGTCTTCACCTGGTGGACCTGGATGGGGCCAAACAAAAAGCCGTTAAAAACTGGAAGGTATTGGAAACGCTTGCAGGCCGAACGAAACTGGAAATTGATTTTGGTGGCGGTATTGCATCGCAGGAGGATGTAAAAATTGTATTTGATTCGGGTGCTGCATTCGCCACCGTCGGTAGTATTGCCGTGAAAAATGAGATGGAATTTGTAAAATGGCTGATCATTTTTGGCCCTGAACGATTTTTGTTGGGTGCAGACGTAAAAGATGAAAAGATAGCGATACATGGCTGGATGGAAAAAACGGAAAGATCTGTTTTTGAGTTCATTCATCATTATGTATCCAAAGGGGTGCAGCAGGTGTTTTGCACGGATGTAAGTAAGGATGGTAAACTGGAAGGCCCCTCCACGGAACTATACAGACAAATCATTGAGCAGAACCCTTCCCTGTATTTCATTGCGAGCGGTGGTGTATCTTCTTTGCAGGACCTCTACACGCTGCAGGAGATCGGTTGTGCTGCCGCCATCGTGGGCAAGGCCATCTATGAAAACAGGATCAGCCTTTCTCAACTTAACGCATTTATATAAGTATGCTGACAAAACGAATTATACCCTGTCTTGATATAAAAGACGGAAGAACAGTAAAAGGAACAAACTTTGTTCAATTACGGGATGCAGGTGACCCGGTTGAACTGGCAGGCTTGTATGCGAGGGAAGGTGCTGATGAACTGGTGTTCCTGGATATCACCGCCACAATCGAAAAACGTAAAACACTTGCCGACCTGGCCCACAGGGTAGCTCACCAGATCAATATCCCGTTTACTGTTGGTGGAGGGATTTCTACCGTGGAAGATGTAGGAGTGCTCCTGCAACATGGGGCCGATAAGATCTCTATCAATACCGCGGCTTATAAAAATCCTGCCCTGATACAGGCAATTGCCGGAGAGTTTGGAAGCCAATGTGTGGTACTGGCGATAGACACCCGCCAGGAGGAAGATGGTGAATGGTACGTATACCTGAATGGAGGACGTACTAAAACGGATACAAAATGCATGGACTGGGCAAGACAGGGAGTTAAGAATGGTGCGGGTGAAATACTGCTGACCTCAATGAATCATGATGGCACCAAATCGGGATTTGCGTTGTCTATCACTAAATTGCTGGCTACTGAATTATCAGTGCCGGTAATAGCAAGTGGAGGCGGTGGTACGATGGAACATTTTACAGAAGTGTTTGAAGAAGGGCATGCAGACGCGGCATTGGCCGCCAGTATATTTCACTTCAAAGAGATCAGCATTCCCGATCTTAAAACATATTTAGCAAACAATAATATAAGTATAAGAAAATAGATAAGCATGCAATTGGATTATACAAAATACGCAGATGGTTTGATCCCCGCCATTGTACAGGATCATACAACTAATAAAGTACTGATGCTTGGTTTTATGAACGAGGAAGCATTGAAAAAAACAAAGGAGACAGGCAAGGTCACTTTTTATAGCCGTACAAAAAAAAGGTTATGGACAAAAGGGGAGGAGAGTGGTAATTTTCTTGAGCTAAAAGAAATCAGGGTTGATTGTGATGCAGATACCCTTCTTATAAAAGCTCATCCCCTGGGCCCTGTATGTCATACGGGTGATGATACCTGTTTTGACGAGGTGAATACGGTTGATTTCTTAACAACACTTGGAAACACGATCGATCAGCGGTATACAGACCGCTTGGCTAATTCGTACACTTCAGGATTATTTGATAAAGGGATCAACGCGATGGCGCAAAAGTTGGGAGAGGAAGCTGTTGAACTCGTGATCGAAGCAAAAGATGACAATAAAGAGAAATTTTTGGGTGAGGCCGCGGATCTTTTATTTCATTATATGATTTTATTGAAGGCAAAAGGTTTTTCATTAAAGGATGTGGAAGCCGTATTGGAGCAACGGCATAAAAAATAAATCAGTCTTTTTTTCAAAATAACTTTTGTCTCTTTATCAATCATTACTCATAAATGCAATATGAAGAGTTGGTTTGAGCATTTTTATAAAGAATATATTCCTGCTTAAAAAAAAGTTTCGTAATCCAGATTTCTTTCACAAATATTTGCGGCATGAAAAAATTTATACTTCCGGTTTTATTATTGAATACAGTGCGTGTTTTTTCGCAGCAAAATGAACTGGAGCTCGATCCTGTAACTGTGACGGCTTCCATACAACCCAGGAATGTTTCCCAAACGGGTCGGAATATCATATCATTCAATGGAGATCAGTTCGCCAATCTACCCGTTCATTCCATTGATGAATTGCTGAGATACCTGCCTGGCATGGAAGTCCAGATGCGTGGCCCGATGGGCGCTCAAAGCGATATCGTATTAAGAGGAGGTACTTTTCAACAGGTATTGGTATTGCTTGATGGAGTAAGGATCAATGACCCTAATACCGGCCATTTCAGCAGCTATATTCCCATTGCTCCTGCTGAGATAGAGCGCATTGAAGTACTAAAAGGCGCGTCTTCTGCCATCTATGGTTCAGAAGCTGTGGGTGGAGTGGTTCATATTATAACAAAGTCGTTTGCAGCAAAACAAAGCCTTGAAAAAAAATATGCAGTGAGTGGGCAGCTTGCTGCCGGCGAGTATGATCTGGCCAGTGTGAATATAGGCGGCTATTACCAGTACAAGAATACGGCGGTCAGTGGCGGCTTATTAAGCAACAACACCAATGGACAACTGCAAAGAGGTACAAGAGGTGGTCTTCATAATAATACGGCCAGTCTTTCGGTCAGCCATTTTATCAATCAGCACTGGCAGGTGTCCGCGCGTGTAGCCTATGATAACCGTGACTTTTCCGCGCAGAATTTTTATACAACATTTGCCAGTGATACAGCAAAGGAAAAAGTAAGAACGCTTTGGAGCCAGGTGAGGCTTTCTTATACCGGGGAAAAACACCGGCTCAGTATTGACGCGGGATATAAAGATGTATTGGATGAGTATGGATATAATAAAGTGTCTGTTGCCAATAATAATAAAAGTAAAATGCTGCAGGGCACTATAGTGGATGAATGGAAGATTGGCGCTGCCACTTCATTGGTATCAGGCGTACAGTTTATCAATAAGAATATTCAGTCCAATGATCGCGGCGATCATACCGTGCCACAGGGTGGAGTGTTCATGGTGTTGAACCAGGTGATCGCGCCGGGCCTTACCATTAATCCTGCTTTACGACTTGACTGGAATGAACGTTCAGGTACGGAGTGGGTGCCGCAAATGAATATTTCCTATAAATACAAGCAACTGCAACTGAGGGGAAGCGCAGGCAAGACCATTCGTGATGCCGATTTTACAGAAAGATTTAATAACTACAATAAGGCGACTGTCGCAAGTGGGCGAATAGGCAATCCCGATCTGCTGGCAGAACGATCCTTTAGTTATGAAGCGGGTGCTGATTATTTCGCGGGTAAATCGCTTAAGATATCCGGATCGTTCTTTCAACGATTTCACCAGCGATTGATAGATTATGTTACGACTACCTATGCGAATATGCCAAGAAAAGACAATCTTGTTCCCGGTGGTACTTATGCACTGGCTGAAAATATTTCCAAAGTAAATACGACTGGTGCTGAGCTCGATATACAATACCAGTTCAGGTTGCCGGGCAATAACTCGTTATACGCCGGTGGGGGTATTGTGTGGCTTGATAGTAAATCAAGCGCTACTACTCCATCTTTTTATATTTCTTCTCATGCAAAGTTGCTCACCAATTTTTTCGTCAATTGGAATTTCAGCAGGTTTACATTAAGCGTCAATGGCGTTTATAAACAAAGAACGGCGCAGGTTGCATCAGCGATCAATGCGATGCTCGACAAAGAGTACTTTGTATTAAATGCCAAAGCTGCGGGTTTTATCTATAAGGGTAAACTCAGTGTTTTCATACAGGCAGAAAACCTTGGAAATACAAAATACAGCGATCTTCTGGGAGCGGTGATGCCTGGTAGCTGGCTGAGTTGTGGCCTGAGTTTTATGTTTTTAAGTAAGAGAAACTAGGTTTGAACAGTGTTTTGATCAGGTTATTTCTCTTAAATCAAAAATAATCTGCATTAACTAAGAGTAATTGCTTATTTTTTTAAGCATTCTGAAAAACAGGAATTTTTTATACGAGAACAATTAAGTTTTTTTGCGTATCTTTTATATGTTAAAAACCTTATCCGAACAAGTACAAGCCCTATAGCCATCCAATATGGAAAAAATAACAATTCTTCTTGTAGACGACCACCGATTGATCAGGGATTCCTGGTCTTTTATCCTCAATAGTGACTCCCGGTTCAAAGTAATTAGTGAAACCAGTAGTGGCGAAGAGGCGATAGAGATA
>CAZGSG010000240.1:0-9064 GCA_964528095.1 uncultured Terrimonas sp. | reverse complement strand
ATACAAACCTATCAGCGCCCAGCCATTCTCTTTGTTATTGAGCAGATCTTTTTCAAAGACCGCTTTGGCCGCTTCCCATTTTCCTGCCTTTAAATAAGCATTTCCTAAATAGTGTTTGGGATTTAATAACCAGTCACGTGGTTCATTGTAAACCATATTCTCTTCCACCGTTACAGCCTTTTTAAATTTTTCAATCGCTTCGTCCTGCCGGTTACCGGCCAGGGCGATGCTGCCAGCCAGCAGGTTTTCTGCAATTATCGCACCGTCCATAGCCGCGGAAAATGGTGTCATGGGCATCAGCAATACAGTATCCTTCATCAACTCATGTAAACTATCGAGTTCGATCGCGGCGTCCTGTAGTTTTTGACCGTTCACCATTGCCATACCCCTGCCTAAACGATATAAGATATTCGCGTAGGTCAGTGATGGAGCAGGATGAGGCATAGAAAGCAGGTCGGCCCATTGTCCAAAACGGATACCGACTAATACCGGCGTCATATGAATGTATTGCACCGTATTGCCCATCGCGCCGGGAGCTTCCAGGTAACTGGGATTAATGCTGGCGACCGTTTCTTTAGCTGCCTGTATCGCAAGGGCCTTATTCCCTTGCATCATCGCGCTATTGGCCTGCATGTGCCTGTTATGAATGATATACAGGAAATCGTTGCCGGTTACCGGCGCGTACAAGGGTATCGCCCGCTCATAACTGTTAACCGCCCGCACATTCGCTTCCACGCCCTTGCTGTATTCACCCGTGCGCAAATAGATATGCGAAGGCATATGCACAAGGTGCGACAGCCCCGGCGCCAGCTTACCCAGGCGGTCCGCACTTTTAGTTGCTTTATCCGCAAAAGGTGATGGCTCCATGACATGAATATAATAGTGATTGGCACCCAGGTGGTCCGGGTTCGTGACCAATACTTTCTCCAGGACATTTTCGATAAGTGGTGTCCATGCTTTAGGGGTACCGTCAGGATTCCATAACTCCCAGGGGTGTTGCAGCATCAGCGCATCGACATACAAAACGGCGATGTCCGCATCGCCTGGAAATTTCTGGTAAGCCTCTTTCATCTTGTCCGCGTACCGTTGATTTAATTCAGACCGCGCCAGGCCAGGATCTGTGGAATAGCGTACCTGCTGGGCTTCGATCAGCAATTTTTCTTTTTTTGTAGCATTGCCAGATAATGATATGGCCTTGTTAACGGCGAGTAACGCATCCGGTGAAGCCGTGTACCCGAGATCATTGATATTGGGGCCATATGTTAATGCCTGTGCCCATTGTATCATGGCAGATGAACTGTCGAACCCTGCCGCTTTTTTGAAAGACGCCATCGCCTCAATAATGTGGAAGCCGTAGTAAGTGCTGATGCCCTGGTTGAAATAGAATTGAGCGCTGTCGCTGGCCGTATTGATCTTCCATTGATAAGTACCTACACCCGGTAATAGCGGGATATCCGTTTCGCCTATCCATTCTTTTATCTCGTTCCAGTCAGGGCTACATCGGACAATGGTTTTAGCCCGTGCCATCCGCGCTTCTTCATGTATAAATTTGATACGTTGTTTTTCTGTGAAATGTGCAAGCAATAGCACGATAGCAAAGGCAGGTAGTGCCATCAGCAGTTTAAAATTCATAGCGGAAAGAGTTGGTTGGCCAAAAGTTACAACTTTATTTATTTATGATAAAAAAGTTTGAAGGCGATCCTATTCCGCTATGAAACAGGCAATTTATTTTTACGAAGTACTCCGCGCTTCAACATCCGCATGCCAAGCTCAGGCCCCGGTTATTGGGACTAATAATTAAGCAAATGGTAAAACAAAAGCAGGAAATTAACGGGCGTTGTCAGCTACGGACATAAGCTTCCTCTTCCGGATTCCTTTTTTATCCAGCATCTCTGCAATCTCATTCATCATGTAGATCGATGCTTCAATTTCCTCTTTTCTGATCGCCACACTTTCAATATTGAATCCAAAAGGAATTGACCTTTCTGCACAAAAGGCAGTAAGTTCCGATGCAATGTCAAGACAAACAGTGACCGACTTTTGAAGAATATTGTCTGAATTCCTCAATTCTTCCTTCATATCATCCGGTATATGAATACCCAGCCATTCCATAAAATGCAGCGTTCTTAAAGAGCCACAGGCGGCTATGGTAAAAATAATGGTCGGGAAAGGTATATTTTCTTTTTTACAGGTACTGGAAAGGTCTTCTATCAGTTGCCTTGCGTAAGCCACATTAAAAACACATTGTGAAATGAAATAAGAAACCCCGCAGCCAATCTTGTCAAGTATACGTCGATCTTCATCCTTAAGGATTTCATGTCTTTCGGGAATGGTAACAGCGCCTATTACTGAATGACTTTCATTTTTACTCCAGATCTTATAGGCTTCGGGCAAACTCGTTTTAACAGGAAAATCCGGCGACGGTACTCCTACAAAAACGGGATAAAAATTGGTCTTATGAAGGGCATCCAGCCAATCTGATAGTTCTTCTTTTGAAAATTTACCGGCAGGGCGATAGATGATTTTGGGAGTTTCCAGCTCCTGCAGATAGGTATTCGCGAAGAGGAAGGGGTCCAGCGCTTTCAGAAAAGGGAACGGTCTTTCCTCCGAAGTGCGGGCAGATTCATCCTGTACATCATAGACAACCAGTGCGTCGAAATCGAGTGGAATTAGTCTTGCAACCGTCTTTTTAGCGATCTCAGCAATTTTTTCTTCGCTTGTTTCTGATTTTGGAGGCGTAACACCATAAAGTAAAATTCCGGATTGGCCGGACTTGATCTTCGTTAAAAACATAAGCAATTAGCTGTTATATATAATTCTGATTGTATTAGTGCTATAGGCATTGCTGATCTTTTTAAAGATTGGCTAATCCATTAGCGATTCTCAATTAATTTTATGAAGATACAAAATGCTTGTATTGATATTGATGGGTCAGGCTAAATTTCGGTGTGCTTGTTTCTCGTGGACGCTACAGGTCTATCATTGTTCAGCTTGCTGGGGATATTTGAAATCCAGGTTTTTTCCTGGATAAACTTGCTTTCAAGTGTTGAAGACAGGCTATCCGTTACCACCTTAGTTACCTTTCTCATTTTGGCTAATCAAATCCTCAATCAGGCTAAGTCGCCTCAAAGACTTTCGCTGAGCTTTGTGCCATCATTCATCTAAAACAATAAAAATGGACAGAAAACTAGGAAAAAGCGGCCCAATGGTATCCGCTATAGGGCTGGGATGTATGGGGATGTCTGGTACCTACGGGCAAACCAATGATAAAGAATCTATTGCTACCATTGAAAAAGCGCTTGAACTCGGGCACAATTTCCTGGATACGGCCGATTACTATCGCATGGGGCATAATGAAGAGCTGATCTACCAGGCCATTAAAGGTAAACGCGAGAAAGCCTTTCTTTCTGTAAAAACAGGTCAGCTGATTGCTCCTGGTACTAACGGGACCATTGTGGGCGGACCTGTATATGCCCATCCGGATTATATCCGCAATGCGGTTATGTATAGTCTTCATCGCCTCAGAACAGACTATATCGATCTTTACACACCTGCACGGGTAGATCCCAATATACCAATTGAAGATACCATTGGCGCGTTAGCGGATCTTGTAAAAAAAGGTGTGATTCGTTACATTGGCCTTTCAGAAGCATCTCCTGTATCTATTAAAAAGGCGGCCGCGGTTCATACCATCACAGCATTACAAATAGAGTATTCTCTCTGGAGCCGCGACATTGAAGCAGCGGTGCTGCCAACAATTCGCGAACTTGGTATTGGTCTTGTTGGTTATGCTCCTTTAAGCCGTGGGTTTTTAAGTGGTGAATTCAAAACACCGGGAGATATTAAAGATAATCGTATCCATATGCCACGCTACCAGGGAGAGAATTTTTACAAAAACCTTGAGCTGGTAGAAAAGATCAAAACGCTGGCCACTGAAAAAGGCTGTACGGCATCTCAGTTAGCGATTGCCTGGGTGCTTGCACAGGGGGAGGATATTATTACTATTCCGGGTACCAAACATATCCAAAAACTTGAAGAAAATATCGCATCGGAAAAAGTACAACTCACAAAAAAAGAGCTGGAAAGTATTGAATTGATCATGCCGGCAGGAATCGTGTCAGGCACACGCTACCCGGCCGGGGCCATGACAGCTTTAAATCAATAGGCATTTTATTCCCTTGAATTGATTATGTATTGGGTATATCAACCAAATAGGCCCGGAATACCCCGGAGAGAAAATGGTTAAATTCGTAAAATGAAAAAGGAAGAAAATAGCCCGTATAAATTTGAATCCCTGTCTGACTTGCATCGCATGCTGGGATTACCAAAGCCTTTGCACCCTTTGATGAGTTTGGTGGAAAATAAAGACAATGAAATAGATTCAGGTAAAATGCCCGGTTCTTTTATTCATGGTTTTTATAAAATATCGTATAAAAAAAACCTGAACGGGAAAATAAAATATGGGCAAGGCTTTTATGATTTTGATGAGGGTGGTTTATTTTTCAAAGCACCGAATCAGGTAAGCGCGAATGGCGAAAACAACGAAGATCATACTGGCTTTACATTACTCTTTCATCCTGATTTTTTAGCCGGCTATCCTCTGGCAAATAAAATAAAGCAATACAGCTTCTTTTCCTATTCTGTGAATGAGGCATTACATCTTTCAGATAATGAAAAGTTGACCATTATTACTATTTTTAAAAACATTGAAGAAGAACTTAAAAACAGGATTGACGATTTTAGCCAGGATGTGATTATTTCACAAATCGAATCATTACTGAATTATAGTAACCGTTTTTATAAAAGACAATTCATAACAAGAAAATCCATCAACAATGATCTGCTGCAAAAGCTGGAGCAGGGGTTAGATGAATATTTCAACAACGAAAAGTCCCTGATGCAGGGAATCCCTACGGTCCAATATCTTGCGGGCACATTAAATATTTCACCAGGTTATTTAAGTGATATGTTGCGCAGTCTTACCGGGCAAAGCGCGCAGCAACATATACATAATAAACTAATTGAAAAAGCAAAAGAACAGATATCAACCACCAGCCTGACAATTAGTGAAATTGCATATAAATTAGGCTTTGGACATCCATCATCCTTTAATAAACTATTCAAGTCGAAAACTAACCTTTCACCTTCGGCGTTCAGGCAATCGTTCAACTAATCAATGCTTTTCATTCGGGAGCCGGAAGCAATTTTTTTATTGTCTCTTTAAAGTTGTTATAACCTGTGTGCCGGTTTGGGTTAATTTTTTTAAACACAATTATAGTTCGTCTTATGTTTGTTGCTATTTACATTATTTAGTAGAAGAACATTGTCATTTGTCCTTGCTGAACCCAATAGTTGTTTTCACTTTTAATCCTTCACCCTGTTCTGCTCCGATTGCGCTCCGGTGGCATTATGTTTACGCAGATTCGAGATCGCTTTTCCAAAACGAATGGACAACGACAGGGTAATGGTTCTTGAATCATTCGCATTTCTCCAGTCGGCCAGCGTGTTTTCCAGGTTATTGATGATGCCCCGGTTGATATTGGTATAAAAAATATCGTTCACATTTACCCGCAGGGTAGTGGCTGTAGAAAGTTTTTTGGATACGCCTGTATTCACCCGTCCCCTCTTCAATAACCTAAACTGGCTGGAGGTTACATCGGTCTGGTACACACCATCTACCTGGGCATTCCATGTTTTTCCAAACTTAAACTGGAAATTGGGCTGTACATACCAAAACGTTCCCTTGGTGTCGAGCAAGCCAGTATAGAAATTGCTGATAGAATGTATATTGGTTACTTCTGTATATAATATAAATGTCGCCCATTTAGCCAGGTTTGCATTTACATTGAGCGAAATATTCTTGTTGATTACTTTGCCGATATTCCCAGGCCTGCTATAATAAGTCCCATTAATGATCTCAATCGTTTCATTTGTATTATTCCTGGTACGGCTGTATTGAGCGCCCAAAGTAAAGATGTTTTTAAAGCCGTAAGAGAGTTGAATATTATCTGTATAAGCTGGTTGCAGGAAGGGATTTCCTACATAATAGGTGAATTTATCCAGCGGGGAAATAAAAGGGTTCAGGTCCTGGTAATAGGGGCGTGAAATCCGTTTTCCATAATCCAGCGTCAGTGTATGATTGCCGGCACTATCGAGTTTGTAATTGAGGTAGGCCGTCGGAAATAAACTGGCATAGGTTCTGTGAAAAGAAGAATCGGGCTTTACCAGGTTACCTAATTGCCGCCCGTCGGAAACCGTTTGCTCTGCACGTAGCCCAAGTTGCACCGACCAGCGTTTGCCTTCCTTGCTGGCATTCACATAAGCCGCCTGTATCATTTCTTTATAAATAAAATGATTCGTCTTGTCGTAATCAGGCATCGTGCTATTGTTCGTGGTTATAAAATAGTCTGCGACGTTATCTGTTTCTGTCCTGCTTGATTTGATGCCGGCCTCGGTCTTCCAACCGTTTTTGAATGGGTGACTATAATCTACTTTGCCTGACCAGATATTGATACTCGCGGGTAAGGAACCGTTAAGGCGGTCCTCATTGGTCAATGTGCCGTTAGCGAGATAGGTGTAATTATTAAAAACCTGGTCGTTATCCGTATTGTAGCGGATATAATCAAGATCAGCAGTTAATTCAGGGCCTCCTTTCGCAAACTGGTGCCGGTAATTAAAGTTAATACCCCCATTGCGAAAAATATTATCCTGTGTATTATGTGCTACGATCGTGGAGTCTAACTGTGATGTCGCGTTGAGTATCCGGCTTTCATTATCATTATTTCGTTTGCCCGTGCGGGTGACACCCGTTAGCACGATACCAAAAGTTGTTTTAGCCGTCGCATAATAATCAGCTCCCAGTTTTGCGGAAAAGGCGCTGGCGGTAGGACGTATATAAGTCTTTTGCAGGAAATCATATTTAGGACTTCCATCTGCGTTTTTAAAATGCCGGTCGATATCGAGATCGGAGAAATTGTCAGCGGCATTATAAGTGAGCGTTCCAAAACTATTCCATTTGTTGTTGCGGTAATTGTAGTTGAAACTGTTGTTCGTTTTTCCATAGCGTCCCTGCGTATAAGCCAGGTTCAGCGAGCCATTGAAGCCCCTTACACGTGAACGTTTGGTGCGGATATTGATCACACCGGCCCCACCGGCGGCATCGTATTTGGCAGGCGGATTGGTCATTAACTCTATCTGATCGATCGTGGATGCGGGCAGTGAACGCAGGAAGCTTTCGAGGTCACTTCCTGAAAGATAAGTGGGTTTATCGTCTATAAAGATCGTCACACCTGCACGGCCCTTGAGGCTAATGACGCCGTTCTGATCAACAGAAACACCTGGCGATTTTTCCAGCACATCCAGCGCGGTAGAACCGGCAGCGCTGATCATCGCATCGACATTTACAACGGTGCGGTCTACTTTTCGCTCGATCATCGGTTTCTGTGCGGTAACTGTCACATTTTGTAATGTATTTTCCTGTCTGCTGAGAACAACAGCATCCAGTACCAGTGAAGAACGATCCCGGCTCAACAGGATGTCCCCGGTCTTATACCTGTTAAATCCGGACATACTGGCGACCATATAATAGTTGCCGTATCTGAGCCCGTCAAAAACAAAACTGCCGTCAGCTGCAGCGAGCGTGCTTTTTACAAGCAGGGAGTCTTTGCCGGTATACAGCCCAATGGTCGCCCCCTCCAATGGCTTTGCTCCATCATTGATCTTTCCGCTAATGGTTCCGGTTTCAGTTTGCGCATTCAAATTGGTTGTAATCAGGAATAAAACAATATAAAGCACCAGTCTTTTTACGTTCATGGCTATTTCTTTAGTAAGGCGCTGCTTTGGTTGCCGCATGCGCGGTCAAGATAGGGCGTTTCTGAAATCAGTAAACGAAATTTACATGAACAGTCATTTTCGAGGTTGAGCAGCGATAGGAGGGCAAATCCTTCGGATGGTATCCTTATTTTCCCCTGTTTCCAACAATCGCCTTATTTCATTGTCCGTAACATAAATGAAGATGATTTCGACATCGCAGGGTTTTGATAGATGCAATCAGGATTTATAATGCAGATGCTAATTTCATTCAGAATAGTTCTTTGAAGAAGTTTATCGGTTTTTCTGTACTTCTTTTTCTTATTTCTCAACCAATTTCAACCATTCCCTGATCGTCTCTTTCAATTGCTTTTCTTTCAGTTTTATATCAGCCAGGTCTTTGAAGCATATCATTCGCCTGCCGTCTGTGTAATCGCCTTCCAGGAGTTTAGTGTTCTTTTTTATGTTCATACCTGTTGGCAGTACGCACATGATCCTGTCTTTGCGTAAGTTCATTACCAGGATATCCCGCTTGTATTCTTTCGGGTCAAAAGCCTTCATTTCGCCGGAATAGTAAAAAGCAGGAGCGTTCCATTTAATATGCTCCGAAATATTTTTATCGATAGATAATAATACTTTTCGCAGATGTTCTATGGCGGGCTGAATAGTTGCGGGAAGCTGCTGAATGTGTTGAGTTACCTGTTCGCTTTCAGTTGGTTTTATTTTAGCCATCTTGTTTGTAGTACTATTTATTTGGATCAAACCATTTCATGGTCTGCAGTTATGTATCCACCCCTGGTCCGACAGGAGATCTATACTATTTTTATGGTCGCCTTTGTGCTCATGTTGGCCTTGCAAGTTTACGAAATATTGTTATTGATCAGCCTGTGCGGTAATTTTTAATTCCGGGTATAAAAAACGAAACCACGCATTGTATCAAAACTGGACAAGTACTGTCCCAAAAATGAACAGATTGTCGCTGAAAAAAAATCAATCTCCTTGTTAATCTGTATAATATAGCTTCGGCATGTCTTTAGATATAGTTTAAACCGTGGTCTGGCGCCGGTTTTCAGTACACATCAAACGGAGGGTGGGTTTTACCGGATGCAGTTAATCTTATCAGTTTCGCATCATTGGAATTTTAAATGAAACAAGTTCTAAAATTAAGTAAAGGCAATTACTCGGGCCAGGTTCAGCAGTTAAAGGAACATGCAGGTTTTATTTCGAGTAAAACTGTGTATGAGAATAACTATAA
>CAZGSG010000239.1:0-9153 GCA_964528095.1 uncultured Terrimonas sp. | reverse complement strand
ATGCCAATATCATCCCGTAATTCTTTGAATATATTGATAAGGGAAGGGGGAGGAGGTATTCCATCCTGTACGGAGAAACATAAACCATGCGCCTGTTTGGGTCCATGATAAGGATCCTGTCCCAGTATCACCGCTTTTACATTATTGATCGGGGTCGTATTAAACGCGTTAAAAATATACCCACCTGGAGGATAAATGGTCTTTCCCTGCGATTTTTCAGTTTTCAGGTGCAGGATTATATTATTGAAATAAGGTTTTGTGAATTCATTTTTCAATGCTTCTTTCCATGATTCTTCAATCTTTACATCCATAGTTGTCAATTTAAACGCAGGCGATTTTTAAAAAGCTCAAAATTAGAAAGTAAAAATCAAACCAACGGGCAATTGTAGAAGTTTCGGTTTGCTCAAGGCGTGTAAGAACTTTTCGTTCCAAACGCTGCAATACCAGGCCAGCATTTCTTCAAATTTAAAAACTGTCATACCGGGCCGTTCTAAAAACGCTTCAATCACCAAGCTCCGGGACCCGGTGTCTTTCTCTAAATATCATTTTCCTGAATTAAAAACCTTCCTCTCCAAAAAGTAAATAATCACAACCGCCAGTATAACTCCAACTCCATAACAAACAATATCACTCCATAAAAACCCATACCCAATCAATATACCTCCAATTTTTGTTGCCCTTATCGATTCTATCCATTCTCCATGATATAATTGGGTTACCTCTAACATACAACCTAGCACAAACGCGATCAGGGCCAGTTTCCACAAAGAAGCTTTTACAAATACCATTCGCAGGAAAAAAAATGACATTCCTGCCCATATGGTATCTCCTCCGTATTTCGCAATAAAGGGATGAAACCATTGCGGGTGATTTCGGGTGGCAAGAGCAAGCCAGATAAGAAAAATAAACAGTATAAAATAAACAATACGGCGGATAAGCATTGACTGATGGTATAGGTTCACAACAATATTAGCGCTTAATCCACAAAATTGGTAAATTGTAAAATGGGGAATAATTTTTTCCGGAATTTAAATTAGCGATACCGGACCATGCTGCTTAAAGAAATTGCACCGGCCGCCTTCCTGCAGGATTATATCAGGGTATTCAGGATCATTGATTTTGAATTTCCCGGTGGTGAAACTATTCCGCCAAAAGCATATCCTCCGAGACCAGAACATTGTCTGCAGTTTTTTCCGACGCCTACGGCTATTACTTATCCTGAAGATGATATGGCCATTATCCCGAAAAACGCGTTGTTGATCGGTCAGCATACGGTGGTCAATAACAGGACCGTCTATAAAAAATTCCTTTCACTGCAGGTGGTGTTTAAGCCAGGCGCATTATTCTGCTTATTGGGTATCCCGACAGGTTATTTTTCCAACAAAGCTATAGAGGCTGAAGAACTGATCGGCAGGGAAGTGGCTTTTGTAAATGAGCAGTTATACCATGCGAAAGACCATGCGAACATGATTGCTATTGTAGAGCTATTCCTGAAAGGATTAATAAAAAAAAGCAAAAAAGAATTTCACCCGGTCGATCATGTCTCTTTAGAAATGCTGCAGGGAAAAGAGCATGGCCTGGATCATTTTATCCGTTGTACCTATCTCTCACACCGGCAGTTTGACCGCCGTTTTGCAGAGCGAATGGGGATCACCGCTAAAGAATACATACGCGTGGTGAGATTTTACGAAGCGTACTTATTAAAAAACCGGTTTCCGGATAAAGACTGGTTAACCATCGCACTGCATTGCGGCTACTACGATTACCAACATCTGACCCGCGACTATAAAGAATTTACGGGTTATTCACCAGCTAAGTTCTTTGCATTGGACTCACCCGAACGTGTATTGGGTGCGGAAGAAATTTATTAGAATGTCCATTTCTTACCACTACCGGTAGCCGGTACAACAGCATCTTTACATAACAAAAGCAATCGTTATGGAAAGAAGAAAATTCTTGTTGACCACCCTGGCCGCCACACCTATGCTTGCATTTGCACAGGCAGATCAAAAGCAAACCCGTAGTAAAAAACCGTTTACCGTAGAAGCAGGTAAATCAAGATTTAATGATACGATCAAATTCAGAGGTCTGCACCCCAATGATCTGAAAATATCGGGCAAGGATACAGATGGACAACTCGCTGTTTTTGAATACACAGGCCTGGCAAAAGCGGGACCTTCCCTGCATTTGCATTTTTACCAGGATGAATTGTTTTATGTTATCGAAGGAGAATACCGGTTTGTAGTGGGTGATGAAACTAAAGTACTAAAACCAGGTGACACGATCTTTCTCCCACGCACTATACCACATAGCTGGATCCAGTTAACGGATAAAGGCAGGCTGCTCTATTTCTTACAACCTGCAGGAAAAATGGAAGAGTTTTTTGTAAAGATGAATGGTTTAAAGGAGCGGCCAACAGAAGAAGAAATACAGAAAATACACAAGTCGCATGGAATGAAAGTAGTTGGGCCGCCACTCAGTTTATAAGAGCTTACTGGTCTTTCAACACATTTTATACCATTAACTGGAAAGTTTTGCTGCCCATCAGTTTTCCATTCACCATTATTTCGAGCACGTGTTTTCCTGCATAGTGTTTACGTGTTGTTAGATCTTTAAACAGTTGTTTTTTGGTAATGATCACCTGTTGCCCAGGTAACAGGTTTATTTCTTTTAGTTTAAAGATCTTTGCGGATGATTTGCCGGAGGATTTTGAATAATGGATAGCATAATCGATCACTAATTTCTGTGCCGTTCTTTTTTCGCTGGTCAATTGAAATTGAAAATGCAATTCTTCCCCTAACCGGATAGCTGTCGTGCTGAGTTTGAATTTGTCGAGCCTTAGTTTTATATTCTTTTCAAAACTAAACAGCGCGAGCGAATCCTGGTGTCCTTTTTTGATAAGCGTGCGGCTGGCATGTTTAATGATCCAACTGGTATGCGGGTTATTGTTGTCCCAGCTTTTGACCAGTGCAAGCATATAAGCCGTATTGTTTTTGGAAATATCATTGAGATGATTGGCCACTGATTTTTTTACATATAGTTCTTCATCGGCTTTCAGATTTTCCAGTATTCCCCTTGTAAGTTCCGGGGTTTTAATAATTTCTTCCAGTTTGAATGACCAGGGCAGCCGGGGCCGGCTACCTTCAGAAGCCAGTCGTCTTACATGAGGGTCTTTATCCTTAGACCATTCCAGCATTAGTTTCAATGTTTTTTCCAGGTCTGTTTTCAGGAATTCGCGGATGGCGAATTCGGAGGACCCCATTCTGGTAAAATATTTCAACGCTTTCATGGATAAGTCAAAATGATCTTTTCCATATAGCGCGATAAAATCAGGTAATACCAATGCCGTATAGCCAGTAGACAGGGAAGGAGCGGCCTTGAATAAGACAGCAACAGCTTTTTCAAAATTATCGGGCAGGTATTTTTTAAGTACTACGGACGTATTTCTCAGTCTGCCGTTCAGGGAAAGCGTCTCCATATTTTCGGTCACATCACTGACAAATGCTTCACTTCTGAACTTTTTATCGGCATTTGCAAAAGCGGCGGCAAAATGCTGGTAAAATCTTTTGTTGAACATTTCCTTGAGAGGATCCATAAAGGTTAAATTGTAAGGGTCCGCAAGATAGGGCAAAGAAAAATCCGGATGCTATGTGGGTATTTGCATTCCGTATTCTGCAGGCAATAAAAAAGCAAGACGCTTGTCTTGCTTTTCTGTGACCCGGATTGGATTCAAACCAATGACCTATTGCTTAGAAGGCAATTGCTCTATTCAGCTGAGCTACCGGGTCAAACGAGGCGGCAAAGTAACAAAAAATAGGTGAGCCGGACAAACCTCTTTCAGATAAAGTTATCCTGCAAAAGAAATTACATTTGCCACTTATGAGTACAAATTTCAATTACGGCATCGATCCGCTCACCGTAGGAATAACGATTGCCATTGCAAACGGTAAAATAAAAGCTGTTTTGAATAAAACGGCGATCCAGAAGATCCAGGCTTCCAGACAATCTGTGCAGGACATCGTTGCCAGCAAACGAACAGTTTACGGCGTCAATACCGGTTTTGGTATTTTAGCCAATAAACCCATTTCAGAAGAAGATACCGCCACCTTACAATATAAAATTTTACAAAGCCACAGCGTGGGAGTGGGCGATCCTATCCCCGTCGAGGTCGCGAAGATCATGCTCATTACCAAAGTGCATGCGCTTGCACAGGGATTCAGCGGGGTACAACTGGAAACACTGCAGCGCATCTGCTGGCATATTGAAAATGATATTATTCCCATTGTGCCCGAAAAGGGAAGTGTGGGGGCATCGGGTGATCTTGCGCCCCTGGCTCATTTATTCCTGCCTCTTATCGGGCTCGGCGAATGTTATTATAAAGGGGTCCGCACCAGTACCAGCAAAATTTTTGAAAAGGAGAAGATTACTGCCATCCAATTAGGCCCCAAAGAAGGATTAGCGCTGATCAACGGCACACAATTTATTCTCTCCTTTGCGGTAAAAGCCGTGCAGCGTATGCACAATTGCCTCGAAGCAGCGGATATTATCGGTGCCATGACGCTGGAATCGCTCACCGGTACCAATGCTCCTTTTGATGCACGGTTACACGAACTGAGACCATTTACGGGAAATAAACTGGTGGCGCAGCGATTGCGACTACTGCTACACGATTCGGCTATCATGCAAAGTCATATCGACTGCGGCCGCGTGCAGGACCCTTATTCACTCCGTTGCATGCCGCAGGTACATGGTGCCAGTCGCAATGCCTGGTTGCATTTGAAGGAATTGACAGAAACAGAACTCAATGCCGTCACCGATAACCCCATCATTTTTTCGGCAAACGATACCATCAGCGGGGGTAATTTTCATGGACAGCCATTGGCCCTGCCGCTCGACTATGCCTGTTTTGCGGCGGCCGAAATCGGCAATATTTCCGACCGTCGCTGTTATTTATTACTGGAAGGTAAGTGGGGGTTGCCCATGTTATTGATGAAAGATGTGGGACTGAACAGCGGTTTTATGATACCACAGTACACCACGGCGGCGCTTGTCACTGAAAATAAAACCCTGTGTTTTCCAGCCTCAGCCGACAGTATTCCCACCAGCCTGGGCCAGGAAGATCATGTGAGCATGGGCAGTATCAGCGGTCGGAAACTGAACCGGGTACTGGACAACCTTGAATACATCCTGGCCATTGAACTCCTAAGTGCCTGCCAGGCCATTGAGTTTAGAAGACCTCATAAAAGCAGCGAAATACTTGAATTTGCGCATGACTATGTGCGTGATTTTGTGGGATTTGCAGAAGAAGATAGAATATTTGCTGAAGATATAAACAAGATCACGGCAATCGTCAGGGATTTTAGTTTTGTGACAGAAGTAAACGAATTTGCGGCAACAAGGAAAGTCCGGCTGAATGAATCATTTGCGGGATTTGAAATTTAATATTGGGCTATGCTTATTAAAAAACCAGGCAACAATATTCACTGACAGGAAATTCAGATAATCCGTATTTTCAGTCCCGCCACTGCAGCGATTTATTTATGAAAAAGATCCTTCTTCTATCCACGCTGACCTTCGCCATCGCCATACTTAGCATGTCGACAAAGGAAAAGAAAAAAGACCTGTCGGCTACTGTTTCCCGGATCGGCAAACTCTATATCAAAAGAGCGCAATCCCTGGATTCCTTTCTGCAAGCCTACCCAATTTATTTTTACGATAGCAGCTTTGCCGCCCGTGAAAAAAAATATAAAGAGCTTGCGTACTATTTTAAGCGTGCGGCTGGCTTCATTCTTTATTTCGAACCCGAATTGTATTATAGCAAGCTCGTTGGCCCTTTTAATTTTAAGAAGAATGATAATCCCGGCTTTTTTGCCGTATTACCGGATACCTGGTTGTTTGCGGGCCCAATAGGTAATGAACCGGATAGTTCCTTACGGAAATACTATACCAAAGAAGACTCCATTGCACAGCGAAACTTCATCACCCAGGCAACTAAAACCTATCGCCATGTGCTGGCAGATTGCAATTATACAACGCATGTTGAAAAAATGACGGAGTCACAATTGTTCGATGTGCTGCGAACAGAGATTTTTCGGATCAGCACAATTGATATAGCCAACAGCGATTTCATCATTGATGATGCGGCCATGCCCTCACTGAATGGATCGATCGAAAGCTGGTTATTATTTACCGGGGAATTAGTGAGTGAATTGCCTGCTTCTCAGTCTGTCTTACAAAAACAATGGAAAAACCTATACGCCAGCACCAAAAAATTTCTTGCTGATAATAAAAACTACCAGGCATTCAACCGGATGTATTTTATTAAGAATAACCTGATCCCTTTATCTCAATTGCTGAATGATATGCAGGTAGCGCTGAAGGTCCCTTTTATCAAAAAATTCGCTGCATTAAAACCAAATGCAAAACATATTTACGACAAGAATATTTTCAACGCAGACTATTTTGCTCCAAATAAAGAGGCTTTTTATTCCCCGGAAAAGGCGAAGCTCGGTGAATTATTATTTTTCGATCCGATTTCATCGGATAATAACAGGCGAGCCTGTGCATCCTGTCATAAACCAGAGCTGGCTTTTACCGATGGCCGTACCAAGAGCATGTCATTCGACCTGGAGCTATTACCCCGCAATTCCCCGACTGTGATCAATTCCGGTTTCCAGAAAAAACTGTTCTGGGACCTTCGTGCGGCTTCATTGGAAGATCAACTGGATTCGGTGGTGAACAATGTAGCAGAGATGCATAGTTCCTTTGATGGGGTAGTAGACAAATTGAATGCAAGCCCGGAATACCTAAGCCTCTTCAACAAAGCGTTTCCGGCAACAATAAAAGAAGGTATCAAAAGAGCTGATATCAAACATGCGATCGGTGTGTATGAGCGTACGCTTACGGGGCTCAACAGCCGTTTTGATCAGTATATGCAGGGCGATGTGACCAAACTAAGCGCGGAAGAGATCAATGGATTTAATGTATACATGGGTAAAGCCAAATGCGGAATTTGTCATACTGCTCCTTTATTTAATGGCGCATTACCGCCGTTCTATGATATTACTGATCATCATTCCATCGGCGTGCCCATCCGGGATACGATGAATAAATATGTAGTAGATCCTGATCTGGGGCTGATGAAACTGACGGGAGATGCGTTGACCAGGTTCTCCTTTAAGACACCTACCGTACGCAATGCAGCAGTAACATCTCCTTATATGCATAATGGTGTTTATAAAACGCTGGAGCAGGTCGTCAATTTTTATGATCATGCGGCAGGTAATAAATTTGCCCGCGATATGCGCCCCGACATGAAGGACCTGCCATTCTTCACCATTTTGCCAATAGAGCTTAAGCTCACAGATAAAGAGAAGAAAGATCTTGTGGCGTTTATAAAAACCCTGACCGATACAAGCGCGGCCAAAAAGTCCCCTTCAAGATTGCCTGCATTTAACGATCCCTATTTGAAACTGAACAAACGGGTCATTGGCGGCGAATATTAGTTCTTAATACAAAAATAGCCCCGATATCAGGAAGGTATTTTTGCATTTTATTTCAACCGGTATCCTGTGGTCCAGTCGCCTTCTTTGAATACCATCTCTTTACTGGCCATATCAAAAGTTTTTTTGGAAACACAGAACCATGCCCTGTCAGATAAAACACGTATATCGATGTAACGTCTAAAAGGTTCAAGATAATAAACGACTTTTTCTTCCTGGCGAACAGGGCAGGGCGGTATAAGACAGGTGGTGGTAATCAATTGTTTTATTTGCTGGGGAATGATCTTATACCGGTTCAGTAATTTACCATCCCGGTAATGATAAAGGCCTTCCGCGGTGGATATAGTAAGTTGATCATTCTTCAGGAATAAATTGATACCGGTATCATATGTTTGGGTAATGGTAAAGGTAACAGGTGCCGGAAATGGATTGGCAGCAGGTTTCTTGGGCATAGGCGCTGACCAAAGTACACGGATAAGCTTTTTATCCGCATAATCCTTTTTGGTAAAACCGGCCGGTGCCACCACGCCGGCAAAACCTCCCACAGAAAAACGAATCGGCTGGCTACAGGTTGAATCATAATAAGTAAATATAGTAGCGCAGTCAGCACAGTTCTTTTTATTTATAGAAGCAGACTGAAAATAATAAACAGTTTTTCCGTTCATAGACATTTCCTGTACGCTGCTTATCCCCGCAGTCAATAAGGAATCGGGGCGGGCAATAGCGGAGGATATACAGGCCGGGACCTTTTTTTCTATTCTTATCCTTGAGCTATACATAGGAGACCTTGCTTCAATAAAGTCTGTTGCAGAATAACCATCGCTAATATAAGCAGAAGGAGCATTGCCGATCGTAAAACTGGCGGCAAGTTTACAAGCCGAATCGTAGTACAGGGTACCACTTGCACAATCCATGCATCTGGGAGGCCTGATCAATTGCACCGCATACACCGTTCGTCCCTGGCTGACAGTCCTGCGACCTATTAGTTCTTTCTTTGAGAAACTGCCGGGCTTTGTGATATCAGCAATACATGCGGGGATATCCTGGGAAAAACAAGACGCCGCAGGCAACAGCAAAAAAAGAAAGACAATACAGGTGATGATTGTTTTATGAAACATACAAAAAATTAAAATGATCAATCCCAGGCTATCGCGGGTTTGGTATCATCCGTGACAGTCACATAGGTCGCGTTTTTTCCTTCTACTGATTTTGCTACGATCTTAAACTCTTCACTCCAACCCTGGTTACGGAAATTAAACGCATTGGTAGACCAAAAACCCTGCCCGTTTGTTTTTATACGCACGGTACGCGCTTCGCTTTTTAGCGGACCTTCTCCTTTTAAAATTTTTCTTTTTTGCTGATCCACACCTAGTTTATAATAGGTAGAAGACACGGTGATCGTAACAAAAGACCCTGCCTTTGCTTTTCCTTTAATTACAATGTAACCGCGTACTTTTTTCCCTATCAGCGGATACGTGATCCTGAGATCCGTGTCGATAAAACTAGCTGTGCCGGGCAGGGGATGACGTTTATTGCCAGCATCAAAAGAATCAGGTGTGGCCATTATTGCAGTAAACAATAACATGCCAATACACAGAGCGATATTTTTTTTCATACTAATAGTTTTGATCAATTCAATCAAGCTTTTTTA